>JACMLK010000055.1 GCA_014379665.1 Saprospiraceae bacterium
CATCAAGGCCTACGAAGATGTCAATAATAAACTCTGTGAACCCTTAGAAGATGACGAAATGATGAAGGCCATCGAAGTTCAGGGTGAACTCATGGAGAAAATGGACCATTTTGATGCCTGGAATCTGGATCACAAACTCGAGACCGCCATGGAGTCCCTGCGTTGTCCGGAAGGTGAAACCATCATCCGGGTTTGTTCGGGTGGAGAGCGACGCCGGGTGGCGTTGTGCAGATTATTGCTGAGTCAACCGGATATTTTACTATTGGATGAACCCACCAACCATCTTGATGCTGAATCTGTCCTTTGGCTTGAGCAGTACCTCAAAAGTTTCCCGGGTACTGTCATTGCAGTGACGCACGATCGTTATTTCCTTGACAACGTTGCAGGATGGATACTCGAGTTGGATAGGGGAGAAGGTATTCCATGGGAAGGAAATTACTCATCCTGGCTGGAACAAAAAGCCAATAGGCTCGCTATGGAAGAAAAAACAGAGTCCAAACGCCGCAAAACACTGGAACGGGAACTTGAATGGGTGCGTATGTCACCCAAAGCACGTCAGGCAAAAGGCAAAGCGCGGTTAGGCGCATATGATAAATTGCAAAATGAAGAGACCAAAGAAAAGGAATCAAAACTCGAACTTTTTATACCACCTGGAGATCGTCTTGGTGATAAGGTGATAGAAATCAATAAGGTGTCTAAAGCGTACGGCAAGCGGGTGTTGATAGATGATTTTACCGTGTCGATTCCAAAAAATGCAATTGTAGGTATTATCGGACCCAATGGGGTAGGTAAATCTACACTTTTCCGCATGATTATGGGCAAAGAAAAACCCGATAGCGGCACCATCAGTACCGGTGATTCTGTGCATCTCAGTTATGTTGATCAGTCGCACGATGACCTGAAACCTGACCTGACTGTAATGGAAGCTGTCGGCAAAGGACTTGAACTTATTATGGTTGGGAAAACCCAGGTCAATGTCCGAGCATACCTCAGCAAATTCAATATCGCAGGGTCAGACCAGCAAAAGAAAATCGGAATACTCTCCGGGGGTGAGCGCAATCGTGTCCACCTGGCAATGACACTCAAAGAAGGAGGAAACGTTTTGCTTCTGGACGAACCAACCAACGATATAGACGTAAACACCCTAAGGGCATTGGAAGAAGCTATAGAAAACTTTGCGGGCTGCGTTCTTGTCATTTCTCACGATCGTTGGTTTATTGACAGACTGGCCACACATATACTGGCATTTGAAGATGATTCACAGGTGATCTTCTTTGAGGGAAATTTCAGTGATTATGAAAAAGCAAAGTTTGAGCGTTTGGGAAATGTTACCCCAAGAAGACCCAGGTTTAAGAGTTTGTTGTAAAGGTTGTGTTGTTTTGCCGGGAAATAATCAAATCCGGGTATTTGCAGAATTAAGTGGGTTCAAAAGAGTATCTTTGTGACATATTATTAAATTTATTAATCTATTAAACTTTTATTATGAAGTATTTTTTAACCGTGAGGAAATCAATTTACGTTTTTGCTATGTTCTTGTTTGCCATTACTTCGTTTACCACGATAAGTTGCAGTAAGGATGATGACAAAGTGGATGAATGTACTAATTTCCCTGCATTGGATGGAACCATCACTGTTAATAGTAGTGTTCAAAAGTTGTCCGTAGCACAATATATTGCCAGTTCAAGTGGTGGTGGATTTGATGATACTTATTCTTTTCAATTGGCAGGTGTAAGTAATGACTGTTTAGAACAGACTTCAGTCATCATGTTTATTAATGTTACAGCAGGTGCAAAGCTGGGAGGAACTTACCCTATCAAATCTTTTTTTAATGCAGAAGTTAATGATGCTTCAGCTACGCTTATCAAACAAAAAATCAGCCCGGTATCTCAGTCATCACAGGATATAGAGTCAGGTACTATTAAAATTACAAATCACGGGACTAATGATTTTACTATTGACATGACAGGTAAAACAATTACTGGAGAAAATATTGCCTTCTTAATAAGACATAAGTTTTAATAAAGCATAGAAGTAGAAATACGGTATTTAAGGATTTGGTAAGGGTGACCGTATAAAAGAAAAGGAGCATTAAATTTTTAATGCTCCTTTTTTTATTTATCCTTGAAATAATCAATACTTAGAATCTGTAACCAACCGCAAATTTTCCGGTAGCGTCAATATTTAGTATCGGGTAATCTGCACCATCAACAACTTCTTCACCATCTACGGAATATGAATTCGTAAATGCTTTTCCTACACCAAATCCAATTTCAAAAAATATTTTCTTGGAAGAAACTATTTTGTATCCAAGATAAAATCCACCTGCAATTCTTGTATTGGAAACTTCATCAGTTCCATCTTCAAATTTGTTGGACCCGTATCTTAAATAAGCACCAATATTAAACCTATCCAAACCTTTACTTGGACTTAAATAATATTTTGCCATTAATCTTGTCCCAAAGCCAGTGCTGCTTATATCCTCATCATCTATAGAATATTTTGAAGTACTAAGGCCGACCGTCAGCTCTACACCAAAGTTTTCACTGAATCCGTTCTCAACGGAAACGTCATAGGAATTAAACAATATACCTATCGGATTAACAGATACATCCAGTTGGGCGTTCATCTGAACAGCAAACAAAAATAATACGGCAAACGCCATAAAAGACTTCTTCATGATATTGTTAAATTTTTTTGTGAATAAAATTGTTTTTCTGGCCAAATGTATGAAGAAGATTCATATATAAATGAAAAACAGATATTTATTTTTTTTATTTGATTACGTTGTCTGTTAAACAATATAGCCCCAGAACACTTACCTCTAAGTATTATTTGAATCAAAACCTGCTTATATTGCGGGGTAATTTCAAATATAGATGTCATCATTATACGAAAGAATCCATCAAAGTAAAGCCTTTATTGAAGAGAGACTGTCTGTGAAAGCCAAAACAGCAGTGGTTCTTGGCACAGGATTGGGAGAATTTGCCCATTCTCTGACTGATACAATAGAAATACCATATTCCGACATTCCACATTTTCCGGTTTCCACTGTAGAAAGCCATCAAAGCAAACTTATTTTTGGTTTCAAATCCGGAGTTCCCCTCATTATTATGGCAGGCAGATTTCATTATTATGAAGGGTATACCTCCGCACAAATCACTTTTCCGATCAGGGTATTGAAAGCACTTGGTGTAGAAAAACTCCTATTGACCAATGCTGCAGGAGGTATCAATCCGCATTTTAGAGAAGGAGATATAGTATTGGTGACTGACCACATCAACCTCTTGCCCGACCATCCGTTGCGCGGCCCAAATGATGACAGACTCGGACCCCGATTTCCGGATATGATGCATGCGTATGATAAAGAGTTAAGAGATACTTTTAAAGAAATCAGCTATACTATAAACATTCCTTTGTTGGATGGAGTTTATCTTGGACTGCAGGGACCGAGTCTCGAGACACCCGCCGAATACAGGATGGCTCATGTCCTTGGTGCAGATCTGGTGGGAATGTCCACCGTCCCTGAAGTGATCGTTGCAAGACACGAAGGGCTGAAAGTGGTGGTGTTTTCGATCGTTGCAAATGTTTGTTTTCCTAAGTCAATATTGACTGAAACCACATTGGAACAAGTAATTTCTGTGGTCAATAAATCATCCAAAACATTGCAGTCTTTGTTGGATAAATATTTTGATAAAGTAAATGAGTAATGGAAGAATTACCTGAACTGGAGACATACACTTTTGTAGCCGATGAATTCATTGAAATCATTGGTGCGAATGAAAATAACCTGAATAATATTTCAGTAAAGATTCCCAGAAATAAGCTGGTTGTCATCACGGGACTAAGCGGCAGCGGTAAGTCATCGCTTGCTTTTGATACCCTCTATGCTGAAGGTCAGCGGCGTTATATGGAGACATTCTCAGCCTATGCAAGGCAGTTTATTGGTGCAATGGATAGACCTGAAGTGGAAAAAATAGATGGATTAAGTCCGGTTATTTCCATCGAACAAAAAACAACAGCCTGGAATCCCCGTTCAACAGTAGGGACAACTACAGAAATTTATGACTTTCTGAGATTGCTGTATGCCAGAGTTGGGGACGCATTCTCCTACGTCACAGGTGAAAAGATGGTAAAATATACGGAAGAGCAGATTATAGAGCATGCTTTGGGAAATTTTGAAGGTAAAAAGATAG
>JACMLK010000500.1 GCA_014379665.1 Saprospiraceae bacterium
GACAAATGATGGAATTTTAAACATTCTCTAAGTTTAAAACTCAGCATTTCCGGGGAATCTCGGGAAAGGAATGACATCTCTGATATTGGACATACCGGTCACAAACAACACCAATCTTTCAAATCCCAATCCAAATCCGGCATGGGGGACTGTACCATATCTCCTCGTATCAAGAAACCAGGACATTTCTTCTGCAGGTATATGCATTTCTTCCATTCTTTTCAGAAGTTTGTCGTATCTCTCTTCTCTCTGCGAACCACCTATGATCTCTCCGATACCGGGAAATAAGACATCCATGGCCCTTACGGTCTTGTCATCATCGTCCATACGCATATAAAAGGCTTTTATTTCCTTAGGGTAGTTAGTAAGGATGACGGGCCTTTTAAAATGTTTTTCCACCAGATATCTCTCATGTTCCGACTGCAGGTCTGCACCCCATTTTTCTATAGGATATTGGAATTTCCCCTTTTTGTTAGGTACTGAATTTTTAAGAATATCAATCGCCTCGGTATATGTCAGTCGTTCGAATGGCTGCTCAAGACAGAAAGTCAACTTCTCTCTGAGTGCCATTTCCGATCTTTCAATCTGTGGTTTTTGTTTTTCTTCTTCGAGTAATCTTTGTTCCAGGAATGCCAGATCTTCTGCACAATGGCCTAAAACATATTGGATCAGGTATTTGAGCATATCCTCTGCCAGATCCATATTGTCTGTAAGATCAGCAAAAGCCACCTCAGGTTCTATCATCCAGAATTCAGCAAGGTGACGCGAAGTATTGGAATTTTCAGCCCTGAATGTTGGTCCGAATGTGTACACATCACTCAATGCAAGGGCACCAAGTTCAGCTTCCAGCTGTCCGGAGACGGTCAGATTGGTATGTTTACCAAAAAAATCTTTTTTATAATTGATACTGCCATCTTCACTTCGGGGTATGTTGTTAAGATCAAATGCCGTCACCTGAAACATCTCGCCTGCCCCTTCTGCATCACTACCTGTCACAATAGGGCTGTGGATATAAACAAAATTTCTGTCATTAAAAAACTTGTGTATGCCGAAAGCCAATGCGTGTCTTACCCTGAAGATGGCACTGAAAGTATTCGTACGAAAACGCAGATGTGCAATCTCTCTCAAAAACTCCAGACTATGTTTTTTGGGTTGCAGGGGATAGATCTCGGCGTCACAATCTCCCAGTACTTCTATATTTTCTGCAATAAGTTCTACACTCTGCCCTTTGCCTTGTGAAGTGATGAGTTTGCCTTCAATTTTCAAAGATGCGCCTGTAGTTATCCTTTTTAGTAATGCAGGATCTGACTGTTCAAAATCAACAACCGCCTGAAGATTGGCAAGACAGGAACCATCATTAAGGGCAATAAACTGATTATTTCTGAATGTACGCACCCAGCCCATGACGGTATAATTTTTGTCAGTTTCTGCCAGAAAAATATCCTTTACTCTTATCCTTTTTGCCATTTTCAATTGATTTTGCTTAAATTAAGGTGCAAAAGTAAATCAATTATGGTCAAATCAAACAGACTAAAAGTAAAATATTGTCTTTTTTAATTAATCACTAATTGAATTGTATCTTCATTCTGATATATACGGTCCAAATTAAGTCTGAACAAAGATTAATGTAATCTTAGATTAATCAATGGATAATCAAAAATATGATTTCTCAATTTAAATAATGAGATTTCATTCATCGGAAGACCATTATATAAGCTATTTTCTTTGAGCATTATGAATTTAAGTAATTTTATCGCCATTTTTTAATGTATATTTGTATACCCAATAAATGAAAAAATGATGGCTGAAGAGCAGAATAAAATACAAACACTCGAAGAACCGGTCGGTGATTATGGTATAGAATATACTTATGCCGACTACCTGAAATTTGAATTTGAAGAAATGGTCGAGATTATAAGGGGTAGAATATTCCGGATGAGCCCGGCACCTATATCTTCACACCAAAAGATTAGTGTCAATCTTTCCGGCTTAATATGGTCATTCTTAAGAGGTAAAAAATGTCAGATATTTTCAGCACCATTTGATGTCATTCTTCCTGTAGCCAATAAAAAAAGAGAAACAGCCACCACAGTTGTCCAACCAGATATCTGTGTGATATGCAACCCTGACATGATAGAAGAAGCAGGTTGTTTCGGTGCTCCGGACTGGATCATTGAAATCCTGTCGCCGCACACCCGAAAAAAAGACTTTCAACTGAAATACGATGTCTATGAAGAAGCTGGTGTTGCTGAATACTGGATAGTCATGCCTCTCGAAAAACTGATAGAAGTCTTTGTCCTTGAAAATGGCAAATACAAACGTATAAAGACTTATGCACAGGATGACGAAGTGACTTCGCACACTTTACCGGATCTGACACTGAATCTGGAAGAAGTATTTGAATAATCTTTATATAAAGTAAAAAATGGGATGCTTTAAAAAACAATTCTAATTTTTCACTCCTCCAAATGATGCGGTTTTGACTATACAGTCGAGTTGTTGTACAAAATCGCGTTTCTCCTTACCGGGCGCAAATACAAAAGCATCGATAAATACTATCTCTCCTTTCTTTTCATTATACAGGACATAACTGATAAATGGTCCCCCCATAAAATCATTCACCGTCTCCCATATGCCTCTGACTTCTTTGACATACACACCGTTATGCGTATAGGTATATTCGTAAGTAGGTAAATCTATCACATTTGTGCTCATATA
>JACMLK010000501.1 GCA_014379665.1 Saprospiraceae bacterium
AGGGAAATAAAAAATATCAAAAATAACACAGCATGCCTCATTAGGTATACCTCTGAAATATCTTTAAATTTGATTAATTTTTCTACTGTTACAAGTAACATTTCTACCAATGGACCGTGATATTTTTCATTGTTACTTAGTAGTGTTTTATCTCCATGAAAGACATAATTAAAGTTATTTAATCCGGTATCCACCCTCGACCATTCGTCATCCCACCCCAAACCATAATCATCATAAACTTGAATCCCAACAAAAAACAATATGAGAAAGAACCAAAAGGAAGGTTTTTTAGTGTATACAGGTATTAAGTCAAATAATTGCATTAGTTAGTCTTATGAATTGGACAAAATAATTTATTATAAATTTTTAAGGATAAACTGAAATTGTATTTTTGTTTTACATTGTTTTTAAAAGAATGAACTATTGTTTACGCAGAAATCCATCTGTTATATGGAGGTCTTCCTTCTCTTTCTGATGGTCTTTTGAAATTCTTACTACTAATTTTACAGTTTCAGATTTGATATTTACAGGTATTTCAATGAGCAGTTTATTACCATCGTATCTTTTGTAATTAAATCGGTTGGCTTCACCTATATATTCCAGAGAATGATCATGTCCATCAAACTGCCAGACTTCAGTAATGGCGTGCACTCTGGTGGCATCAGTGCACTCCAGCCAGTAAGAAACCTTATGTTGTCCGTTTATAGTGCTGTTTATGGACAGATACGTCTCATATCCCCAACCATTCGAACCCTTGACTTTTACAAACTCAAGTGCCTGTTTTTCGACCGGAACTGTGTCCTGAATAGATGAGATGGAATCTGTAAAATGATGCACTATGGAGTCGAACATATTAAGTTCCAGTCGACGGAGTCTGAACTGGTCAGTTTCATGTACTATTGGTGCATATTTTGTCCAATGAGTAAGTCTGGCCCTGGGTTCGTGAATAACATGTTTCGTCTCAATAACCAGCAAGGGCCTGGTATCTTTTTGTTTAATGATATTGATAATATCCGGCACTTTATACGGCAGACAGGTCAGTTCATTAAGTAGAAATGCCTGTCTGAATGATGTCCTGCTCATATTAACGCCCATAGTGGGTAAATGCAGAGTATAACCTAATTCAAAACTCTGGTTGACATTGTGTCCCTGATCCCACCAGCTGAAACATTCAGAACCTACAGAAAAATAAGGGTCAGGCAACATGGCCTGATACTCACTGCCTTTTACCGGAAAATCAGTATAATTATTTTGACAGTAGTAAGCATCAATCGCATTCTGACTAATAGGTCTGGATGTGAAATACAGAATGCCTTCTGTCAGTATTAATCCCAAAAACACAACATATAGAATATTCTTTTTTGCCACATTTTCTTTTGATTTTAACCATTGATATATCAGTGGAATACTCACGAGATTGATAGCATAAAAACTGACCCATGCTACACGCCCTATGCTTCTGAACTGTTTGAAAGGACCGGTATAATCCAATAACCATTCCAATCCGGGAAAAGTGAATGGGAGACCAAAAGAAATCAGGGCAGAAAGCATAAAAATACTGATTAATTTTCCCTGGTTGGTATTGAAATGAAATAATCTGAACGGAGTCCTGTAATGTTTAATAAAGAAATATAATCCATATAAAACTACCAACACGGAAGCAATCCCGATATAGCTTTTTCCTTCTGAGTCAAATTCTCTGATTTGTGTAACGTTATTATTAATAAAATTAAATAAGGGTAGCTTGTAACTAAATAATAATCCTTCCCAATACGAATGATAGCTGAAAAAACCGTAAGGATTGGATGGGCGATCGTCAACATGATTAAAGCTGGATGTGAAAAATTGAAGTATGATGAAGGGGATGATTATCTGTAAGACAAACATGCCTGACATGTGTATAAGAGATGGTTTTTTATTTTTTGAAATGATCCACACGAAAAAAGCCAAACAGCATAAGATCGCCCCTGTAATAAAAAAATACATATGGAGCAATCCCGAAAAAGTAATGATCAATCCTATCATGATACTCCACTTAAGGACTTTGCTGCCATCCCATATCTTTAACCATCCCAGAAACAACCAGGGAAGGATCGGATAAAACATCGCAAAATGTCCATGAAGTCTGTCAGACTGCGGGTGAAGAAGCATTAATCCGATGGTTACAACCAGTGAAAAAATGAAATCAATTTTAAGTTGTCTGAAAACCAGAAAAAGTCCGAGGGCCCCGAATATTAATCCGAACAGGAGAGAAAGGTTATGTACAGAAGGTAAGTAACAAATAATGGAGGGAAATATACCAGATGCTACTTTGGTGACATTGGCCAGAAGAGGTTGGTTGTCAGTAAAAATGATATTTTCACCAAAAGGATAATTCATTCCTTCAAACGTCATAAAGGTGGTGTCATATTTGACGTGGTACATGAAAGTATAGTAGTTTTTCATGCCGTCGCCTCCTGAAACCAAAAATTGATTTGGGTGATTTAAAATCTTTTTATACACCAGAGAAAATACAATCATCAGGATGATGGTAGCCAAAAGCCACTCCCATCTATATTTTTTTTCTGAAAATACTATCATACGGCCTGTTTAAAATCCACGATGGCAAAGGTGTGTATAACAAATTGCACTTATTGCTTTTGTCACTATTTTTGCTTATATTTTGCAAAAATACCGCCAAAAGGCTTCATCAATTATTTTAAATCGACGGATTGAAATCCGTCGCTATTTACATTTAATCCCTTTAGGATTTTAATTGTGAAATTTGTTATTCAAACATGGCAAAGGTAGTATAAATTTGGTTTTAATTTTTTGATTAGCTTTGCTGCCGTTAAAATTCATTCTTCATGAGGAAGTTTACCTTGAGTTCTGAAAATATATTTTATATCATATTAGGTGCTATGCTTTTATTTTTGATCACCAGGCAAGCCATAGTATCACCTATAACGCATGACGAAGTCAATACCATTGATTTGAGTCAGCGGTCTGTATGGGACATAGTGACCTATACAGATCCGGTACCCAATAATCACATACTCAATACTTTGTTATTAAAGGCAGGAATAGCTGTTTTTGGAGATAGTCCTTTGACGGACCGGTTGTTTAATATATTATTTTTTATTCCTTTTTTCATCTTTGCTGTGCTCATATCCAAACTGCTTTTTAATGAATTATGGATTCGGCTGGCATTTGTGCTGATGATATCGCTGCAACCATATTTACTTGATTTTTTTGGGGTGACACGAGGGTATGGCATAAGTGTAGCTTTGGAAATGGTCAGTTTGTATTACTTTTTCTTAAGGTTAAAAAGCAGTGAATTCAGGCCTCTTGTTTTATCTGTAATTTTTGCCGCGCTGGCTGTGTATGCCAATTTCACTTTGATGAATTATTTTATTCCGTTAGTGTTTTTGTTGGCTTTCCATTCCGTCATGCTCCATGGGAAAACACAAAAAAAACTAATACAAAAAGATATTTTTCTCCTGTTGGCAGTAAGTGTGGCCCTTGTTATGCTGTGTTATTTACCTTTTACAAGGATGATTGGTACCAATCAGTTTGTATATTGGGGGTCAACAGGATTTTTTACAGATACTGTAAAACCACTTATTATATCATTGAGGAGCGGCACCGAGTATTTTGGATGGAGTCATGAAAAGGTAAGCGGGATCGTGACAGACATTGTGATTTTGGTATTTCTTTCAGGTTTGATTTTAATCAGATATCAGAAAGAGAAAAAATATTTTCTATATTCAGGAGTGCTTCTACTTTCAGTCATAGTGTATAATCATTTGCAGTTTTATGTATTGGATATACCTTTCCTCAATGCCAGAACAGCGCTTTTTTTTATTCCATTGGTAGTATTGTTTATGGGTTTTTGTTTACAGGCGGTGTGGCACAAAAATATGACTCTAAGTCTGGTGATGTCTATGTTTTTAAGCATATTGGCAGTGCAACATTTTATTCGTGGATTTAATGTAAAATCACCATACGAATGGGGCTATGATGAAACAACCTATGATGTTCTTAACGAAATGAATGATATTGTCAATCGGGAACAAATCCCTAAACCTGTAAAAGTAAACTGTCACTGGATTTTTTATCCTTCCCTCAGCTATCATATCAAATATCAGTATGCTGATGTCTTTGAACTTGTGCCCTATCATAAAGACATTCAGGCAGAATCGGATGCCAGGTTTTATTATACAGAAGCACAGGAATTGGAGAAACTCTCCGCAAAATTCGAGCCTGTGAAAGATTATGGCTGGAGAAGCAGGTTTCTTTTGAAAAGTAAATGAGCATATACACCTTAATGCTCTTTCAAGATAAAGAATTTAATGAAATGTAGTTCTTTTTCCAAATATCTGCGTTAAAAATACTCGCCATAGCTAATGCTATGACTGTGTTTTTTGCCTTGATCTTTAAAAAAATAACTGTCATTATAATTTAAATCCTTATCTTGACAGAGCACTAGTCTGTCAATAAAATATTATGATGATTATAAATTGTTTAGTTAAATATGCATGTGTGGCAGTTTGTCTTTTATGCTGCCCGAATCCAATCAGCACACAAAATGTAGATCCTTCATTTCATGGCATCATACCGGCCCCCAATGAGAAGGTCTTTGCATCCGGAGACTTGTCAGATATTATGGATCTGAAGATATACCTGAAAGAAGAAGATAAATCTGCTTATCTGATATCATTGGTCAAAAGTATTAAAAATGCATCATTTGTTACTTTAGAAAAAGCAAATCTGATTCCCTTAATTGACCATAAGACTGGTGCTGAAAGTTATCTTCTTGACATTCTAAAGGATAAAATTGACATTAAGGCAGGGGATAAAGCCGGTCTTCAGTATGCGTTAGTCAGCCTGAGTCAGATGGTGATCCATGGCGGTTATCCCCTTCCGATAGTAAAATTAAAGGACAGTCCGAAATTTAAATACCGTGGTATGCATCTGGATGTAGCCAGACATTTTTTCAGTGTGTCTGATGTTAAAAAATATCTGGATTACATGGCGTATTACAAATTTAATCAATTTCACTGGCACCTTACTGATGATCAGGGCTGGCGAATCGAAATTAAAAAATACCCGAAGCTTCAGGAAATTGGAGCTTACAGAAACGAGACACTGATCGGTCATTATAATGATCAGCCACACAAATTTGATGGAAAACGTTACGGAGGTTTTTACACCCAAGAGGAAGTTAAAGAAATCGTATCCTATGCCACTGTCAGAAATATAGAAATCATTCCGGAGATCGAAATGCCGGGTCATGCACTTGCGGCACTGGCAGCTTATCCTGAATTTGGTTGCGAAAATAAAAAATATGAAGTAGCGACAAAGTGGGGCGTATTTGAAGACGTATTTTGTCCAAATGAAGTCACATTCAGGTTTTTGGAAGACGTCATAGATGAAGTGATCAACTTGTTTCCGGGCAGATACATACATATAGGAGGAGATGAATGTCCTAAAAGTGTTTGGAAGAAAAGTGCTTTTTGTCAGGAGCTTATCAGGAAAAACAGTCTGAAAGATGAAGAGGGTCTGCAGAATTATTTTATCACCCGCATGGAAAAATATATCAATTCAAAAGGAAAACAAATCATCGGTTGGGATGAAATAATGGAAGGTGGTCTGGCTCCGAATGCGACCGTAATGTCATGGAGAGGGATAGAAGGAGGTCTGGCTGCAGCAAGAGCAAATCATGATGCCATCATGACACCGGGTACGCATTGTTATTTTGATCACTATCAATCCGAATCAGCAAAAGAACCCTTAGCTATAGGAGGTTATACCAGTATTGAGAAAGTGTATGATTGGGAACCAATACCAGAAAAACTTGCTGCCGATAAAAGTAAATATATTTTGGGAGGTCAATCCAATCTCTGGTCTGAATATATCAGGGAGTATTCCGGTGTAGAATACATGGTATATGCACGGGGTTTGGCTATGGCTGAAGCATTGTGGAGTAAACAAAAAAATTATGCAGATTTTCTGCAGCGATATGAGAAACACTATGATTACTGGAAAACAAAAGGGGCAAATATAGCCTATCATCTATACGAGCTCAAACCAAAAATCATTGCCGGTAAAGGTAATCCGGTCACTGTCAGTTTTGTATTACCAAACAATAGTAATGTCATACATACTGTTAATGGAAAGCTTGGAGTAAATATCACTTCAGGCGAAGAGACAAAAATTGCGACACCAGGGACACACACTTTTCAGGCAGTGAATGGAGAAAAGAAAGGTAGTCCCTTAGATATAAATTTTGATCTTCATCTGGCAACCGGAGCTATACTGACCATGAATCCGGAACCATCCAAACAGTATTACGGCAACGGACCCGGAAGCATTATCAATGGAGTGAAGGGAAGTAATGAGAAATACGGTGGTAGTGAATGGTTGGGATTTAATGGAAAAGATTGTACCGGTGTCCTTGATTTCGGCAAAGATGTGGTGGTCAGTGACATCACATTCAGATTTTTCAAAGGGGAAGGTCAGTGGATATACCTGCCAAAAAAGGCTGCAGTATTTTCTTCTGATGATGGGGTAGTTTTTACTTTAGTAAGCTCGACAGAAGAAATCACCGCTGAAACAAAAGTCAGTACTATTGATATATCATTAAAGGATATCAGAACCAGATACCTCAAATTTGAAATCTCCAATTATGGAATCATACCTGATGGAGCTCAGGGTGCCGGACACGGAGCGTGGTTGTTTGTGGATGAGGTGGTGGTAATGGGAAAGTAATTTCTCTAAATTACGAATTTTGAATTACGAATGACGAATTCAATAAAAAATTTCATGTTTTCTAAAATCTTGCATGAATATTTAACCGTTTGATTATTCAATTGAATTTTTAGGGTATTTCAATTATATGAATATTGAAATCTTACAACACTCCCTTCAACTCCTTCCAAACGTTCTCCCTCACTATGTATTGGCCAGCTGCGTTGGGGTGTTTGCCGTCTTCAAGATTGAGCGATGGAATGGTAGCCACATTTTCTAAAAGAAAAGGTATCAGTGCAGCCTGATATTCCTTGGCTAGTTTCGGATATATGGCAGCAAACTGTCTGGTATAGTCATTACCCATGTTGGATGGTGCCTGCATACCAGCAAGTACTATTTTCACCTTTGGATTGGATGCTTTTACTTTGTCCAGTATGGTGCGTAAATTGGCTTCTATTTCTTTCAGGCCAAGACCACGGAGTACATCATTGGCGCCCAGTTCGAGTACAAAAACATCTACTTTTTGTTTCAGAACCCAATCGATACGATTTTTTCCACCTGAAGTTGTCTCACCGCTTAACCCGGCATTGATAGCGATATATTTTAAGCCAAGACTATCTAATCTTTGTTGTATCAGTGTCGGAAATGACTGATTTTCATCCAGACCATAACCTGCTGTCAGGCTGTTGCCAAAAAACAAAATATGCTTCACGTCGGAATTATCCGGATGTGTATTGGCTGTGGGTGCTATCTGATCGGTATTTTGTGATTTGGGTTCAACTTGTTGTGCAGATTCTTGTTTAGGATTACACGATGGGATAAAGAGTACCAAAATAAAAACAAATAAAAATGTCTTTATGAAGGAATGAGATGTAATGTTGTGATATGGGAAGGTCATGTCAGATCGTTTAATATTTGTTCTTAACCTCACTTAACAATAAAGAGTTTAACAAAATTGAAAATATGTCAGCAATTTTAAAGGTAGACAACCTTCATATGCAGTATATCAGTGGAAACCGGCCGCTTTCTGTGCTTCAGGACATCCATTTATCCATTGAGGAAGGCGAGACTGTAGCCATTACCGGACCGTCAGGAAGTGGTAAGACGACATTGATGGGTTTATGTGCTGCGCTGGATAATCCCACATCCGGAGAAATCACACTATTAGGTACCCTGATCAATCCGTTGTCAGAAGATGAAAGGGCTTTACTTCGCAATCGTAATGTTGGTTTTATTTTTCAGAATTTTCAATTGCTTCCCAGCCTGACAGCCCTTGAAAATGTAATGCTCCCTTTGGAATTACAAGGCATCAGGGGTGCGGATCACGAAGCGGTCCAACTGCTGGAGAGGGTCGGTTTGAAAGACAGACTGACACATTATCCGACGCAGTTGTCCGGTGGGGAACAGCAACGTGTGGCGCTGGCCAGAGCATTTATAAATAAACCTAAGATACTCTTTGCGGATGAGCCAACGGGAAATCTTGACGGAGATACAGGAAGTTCAGTAGAATTACTTATGTTTGATCTGAATAAA
Organism: Saprospiraceae bacterium; assembly: GCA_014379665.1. Classification (GTDB taxonomy): domain Bacteria; phylum Bacteroidota; class Bacteroidia; order Chitinophagales; family Saprospiraceae; genus OLB9. The sequence continues at coordinate 8,263 of JACMLK010000501.1, forward strand.
GACTTTGGTACTACGCTTATCATTGTCACCCATAATCAGGAATTGGCTTCCAGAACAGGAAGAATCATCAAATTGAAGTCAGGCCACATCGTGTCTGATGAAAAAAATGTTCCTTCTTTTACTATAAACTGAGTTCATGTCAACATTATCATTCCTGTTCAGAACAGCCTATCGGGACAGTAGGAAAAACAGATCCAAACTTGCGCTGTTTATGTCGTCCATTATGCTGGGCGTTGCAGCTTTGGTGGCTATAAATTCCTTTAATTATAATTTAAGAAAAGAGATTGATAAAGAAGCAGCCACTTTGCTTGGAGCCGATCTGGCAGCTTCAGGCAACAGGCCTGCAGAGCCTGAAATACTAAAAGTATTGGATTCCTTACCCGGGGAGAAAGCGAGAGAAATGGAACTCTTATCCATGTCATACATTCCTAAAACAGACGAAACACAGTTTATCCGGTTAAAAGCCCTCGAAGGAAATTATCCTTTCTATGGCAAGATCAAAACGTTACCATTGGATGCTGCCGTTTCTTTCAGAAGAGGACCTTCTGCATTGGTGGATGAAAGCCTGATGTTGCAACATAGTCTAGTACCTGGTGATTCCATCAAAATCGGCAAAATGATGTTTGAAATCAAAGGAAGACTTTCGGGTGCCGTTGGTAGTATAGGTGCTGCGTCTTCTGTTGCACCGGCCATTTACATTAATATAGCCTCTATCGACAGTACCGGATTGATACAATCAGGAAGCTTAATCAATTATGCATATTATTATAAAGTACCTGAAACTTTTGATATTGAACTTTGGAAAAGCAAACACAAAAGTCTTTTCAGGTCGGATAATATAAGGATGGAGACCATTGAGGATCGTAAAACTAATCTAAACCGTGCTTTCGGTTTTCTGAATTACTTTCTCAATATGGTTGCCATTGTTGCACTGCTGCTTGGTTGCCTCGGGGTGGCGTCCAGTGTATTGATATATGTAAAATCCAAGACTAACTCCATTGGCCTGTTGAGATGTCTCGGCATGAAGCCAAGAGATGCTTTTTTAGTCTATTTTATCCAAATTATGGTGTTGGGATTTATTGGTGTGGTAGGTGGTGTCCTGATTGGGGTGTTTATCCAAAGTGCGCTCCCATTGGTTTTACAGGATTTTTTGCCGGTCGAAGTCAATATCACATTATCTCCAAGGGCTATTACGGAAGGTTTTTTTGTTGGATTGTCGATGACGACTTTATTTTCATTGATTCCTTTGGTATCCATTAGAAACATCAGCCCGCTACAGACACTCAGAGTATCCGTAGATGAAGGGAAAATAAAAAAAGATTATCTGAAAACAGGCATATATGTAGCCATTATCATCGTGCTTATGGTTTATTTATGGATTCTTACTTCTTCATTATTGTTGGCATTTGGTTTTGTGGCAGGCATTGTATTGTCTTATAGTATTTTAAGTGGTTTTGCTTATGTTGTGACAAAATCAATCCGAAGATTTATTCCTGCTAATGCAGGTTTTGTTTTCAAACAAGGTCTGTCCAATTTGTTCAGACCTGATAATCAGACGCGCACTATCATGGTGACCTTAGGCATGGGAACGGCGGTATTAACTACTTTAATCATACTTCAAAGCATACTGCTCAATAATGTGTCTTTGATGGATAGTGGCAAACAGCCAAATATGATCTTATACGGCATTGAAGCAAATCAAATGGAAAACCTGAAAACATTGACCAATAAATCCAATTTACCGGTTATTCAGGAGGTGCCTGTCGTTACCATGAAAATAGATGGATGGAAAGGAAAAACCAAAACCCAATGGCTGGCAGATACTACCATGGCTGCAGAAAGATGGGCTGTCAATCGTGAGGCCAGGGTAACCTATAGGGACACAATATCAAATGATGAGCTACTCATGTCAGGCAAACTGAGAAAGTACCATGGGTTAGGGGACAGTATTTTTATATCTCTGGGCACTACATTTGCAGAAGCGATGGATGTATCTATCGGGGATGAAGTGGTATTTAATGTTCAGGGTACCCGAATGGTCACCTATGTCGGAAGTTTAAGAGAGATAGAATTCCGAAATTTGTCTACCAGGTTTTTTATTGTATTTCCCACAGGCGTTTTGGAGGAAGCTCCTCAGTTTCAGGTATTGGTGACCAAGACTCCTGATAATATCACCATGACGAAATACAGAGCAGAAGTGGTAAAAACATTTCCGAATATATCGGTCATAGATCTGACTACCATCCTCCAATCTGTCAATGACATCCTCAAAAAGGTATCTTTTATCATCCAGTTTATGGCTATATTCAGTCTTTTGACAGGTTTAGTGGTATTAATAAGTTCCCTCACACTCAGCAAATATCAAAGACTCCGGGAGAGTATATTACTCAGGACCATTGGAGCTACCCGAATTCAGATCATCAAAATAAATGCTACTGAGTATGCATTTTTAGGAATACTTTCAGCAGTTACAGGTGTAAGCCTGGCATTAATATTCAGCTATATCCTGACCAAATTTCAATTGCAACTTGATTTTAACATCACCTGGTGGCCGGTATTTGCGATTGCTTCAGGATTGATGATGATTACAATTATCATTGGTCTCATCAATAGTAGAGATGTCATAAATAACCCGCCTCTGGAAGTATTAAGGAGAGAGAATAACTAGGTTGTAAGTTGTTAGAGTTGTTAAAGTTGTTGGAGTTGTTGGAGTTGTTGTCAGCCCGCCAACTTCGTATTGGTCATGCGGGTTTGTAAGATTTGTAGATTTGTGGTCCAATCAACCTACTAATTAGTGGTCTGATGGGTTTTTTGAATTGAAAAGTCGAGGATCTAACGCATAATAAGAGTAAAATTACAGGGAGAAGTTAACACAGATAAAATTGAAAGAAAGAAAGTAAATACATAATATATATCATTAAAATATTAGTTTTACGACATATAAAATAAAGCAATATGTCACTTTCAACCATAGACTGGATCATCATAAGTTTGTTTTTCATCCTCACCATGGTTATTGGGCTTTATTCTGCAAAAAAGTCAAGGAGCAGCAGTTCTGAATATTTTCTAGGTGGAAGAAGTATGCCCTGGTGGTTGTTGGGTATTTCTATGGTAGCCACTACTTTTTCAGCAGATACGCCCAATCTGGTGACCGATATCGTCAGAAATAACGGAGTGGCTGGCAACTGGGCCTGGTGGTCTTTTCTATTGACCGGCATGCTGACCGTTTTTGTTTATGCTAAATTGTGGCGACGATCCGGAATTACGACTGACCTGGAATTTTACGAATTGAGATATAGCGGTCCGGAGGCAAGATTTTTAAGAGGTTTCCGAGCCATCTACCTGGGGGTATTTTTTAATGTAATGATCATGGCCTCAGTCATGTTGGCGGGTATAAAAATTGGAGGTATTTTGATGGGTCTTTCACCTGTGACTACCGTATTGACCGTCTCTGTCATTACTGTCATTTATTCTTCCCTTGGTGGATTCAAAAGTGTGATTTACACCGATTTTTTTCAATTTAGTTTAGCCATGGCCGGTATGATCTGGGCCAGCATTTATATTGTCAACATGCCTGAAGTAGGTGGGTTATCCAATTTACTTAATCACCCGTCCGTGATTCCAAAGCTTGATTTTGTACCTGATTTTAACGATATGGAATTGATGGTGCCGTTACTGATCATACCGATTGCTGTTCAATGGTGGAGTGTGTGGTATCCAGGAGCGGAACCGGGTGGTGGCGGTTATATTGCACAACGGATGCTATCGGCAAAAGATGAGAAAAATGCCATTATGGCGACATTGCTGTTTAACGCAGCGCATTACGCACTCAGACCATGGCCATGGATATTAATTGCTTTGGCATCCATCATTATATTTCCTACTTTAGAAAGCATTGCCATTAAATTTCCAGGGATGGATAGTGCTTTTGTGAAGGATGATCTGGCATTTTCAGCCATGCTGTCTTACCTGCCGGCAGGTTTGCTTGGATTGGTTATTGCCGCCTTGATCGCTGCCCTGATGTCAACCATCTCTACACATCTGAATTGGGGAAGTTCCTATATAGTCCATGATTTTTACCATCGGTTTATCAAACCGGATTCATCAGAGAAAGAGCTGGTATCTGTAGGTCGTATTTCTACGGTACTATTGATGATCTTTGCAGCAATATTTGCGCTATTTCTTACCAATGCACTTCAGGCTTTTAATATCTTATTACAGATTGGAGCAGGAACAGGATTACTGTTTATTCTTCGTTGGTTTTGGTGGAGGGTAAATGCACTGAGTGAAATTGTAGCCATGGTAGTATCATTTTTGATCGCTTTGACTATGGAATTTTATGTGAGGGATGGCTTGTTGTCACATGAAAAACTGATCATTGGAGTACTTCTGACTACCATAGCCTGGGTAGTGACGGCATTAGTTACCAAACCTACAGATCGAAACGTGCTGATCCATTTTTATAAGACCATACGACCTCATGACATGGGGTGGAAACCCATAGTGGCAGAGGGTATTGCCAATGGCGTTATTACGAACGAAAATAAAAAAACCGGACGGTTATCCACTGAGATATTGATGATGTTTCTTGGTTGTACCGGTGTATATGCATTGCTTTTTGGTTTTGGATTTCTGTTATATTCCAATATGGTCTGTTCTGTCATTGCGTTGGTTGTAGCGTTAGGTTCCGGTTTAATGATGAAAAAATTATGGGTGAATATTGAATAATACATTCTCAATTACTATTTTAGGTTCTAATGCTGCAATTCCGGGTAAGGATAGCATCACGAGTGCACAATTGATTACTATCCGCGATCATTTGTATCTGATGGATTGTGGTGAAGGTACACAGATGAAATTGCAGAAATATCATATCAAAAGGAATAAGATAGAAGCCATTTTTATCAGTCATTTGCATGGGGACCATCTGTTTGGACTTCCGGGGTTACTGACTTCCTATACACATTTTCAAAGAAAATTACCTTTAAAAATTATCGGTCCGACAGGTTTAAAATTATTTGTGGAGACGGTCATAAATCTTTCTCATGCTTTTATAGATTTTGATATTGAGATTACAGAACTGGATACAGATGCCTGCATTTCAGTCTATCAGGATAATCAGGTGGAAGTATATGCCTTCCCATTGAATCATAGGATTCTGACCTATGGGTACAAATATGTGGAAAGGATATCCAAACGGAATATACAACCGGAAATGATCGGTAAATATGGTTTAACATACGAACAGATTAAAGGTATAAAAAGCGGATTAGATGTCGTGTTGACAGACGGAATGATATTAAAAAATGAAGAACTCATAATTCCTTTGCTTCCACCCAGGTCTTACGCTTATTGTTCAGACACCATGTTTGACAGGACTATCCTGCCGAATATTGAAAGTGTGGATGTATTATACCATGAGACTACTTATCTGGATGATATGGCCCTGAAAGCCGTAGAACGAAAACATAGCACCCCTTCAGATGCTGCTACCATTGCTTATGAGGCAAAAGCCGGCGCACTGATTCTTGGCCATTTCTCCACCAGATATGAAAGGACACATGCTTTTTTGGAGCAGGCTTGCAGGATATTCCCTAATGTA
>JACMLK010000502.1 GCA_014379665.1 Saprospiraceae bacterium
TATATGACTGAAATTTTTTGTTCTTTTATATTGTATAGGGACGACAAGTCATGTTTGGTACTGTCGCTTATAGCTACAATTGCATCAGCTCTCTGAGCAGATGAACGATACTTCAGTTTAAACATCCACCTGTCCCAAAGTCCAAACTGCTCAGGATATTTTTCGTAAATCAAATCGTGAAATGTGACAACTTTCGTTACATTTTTACTGACTCCGAACGGAATCTCATGACTGAGTCCGTGAAAAATGTCAGGATTGAGCTTATTTATTTCTTCAGCTATCCCAACTGATCTCCACAACGGATGATTGAATGAAGCTGTATGGATTACAAATTTATCTTTATCCAAAAAATAAGTCGTTTCTTCATTTTTAGATATGGCCGGAGTAAATAAGTGATACTCGTGTTCAGGAAAATAAGTCTGGAGGTTCTTCACAAGGGTGCGACTATAATTGCCGAGACCCGTAAAATTGTTAAAAAGACGTTTTGCGTCGAATGCAATGATTAGTTTTTTATGTTCCGCTGGCATTTCAATTGATTATTAAACCGGGAATGAGATCTTGCCCATACAAACTCCAGGCACCCCTCTCCGCGTTCCAAAATCTATTGGTGAACCAGCCAGTGTTTCATTAGCCAATACGGCAAATAACACGGCTTCTTTGGAATCACCTGCTATACCAAGCACGTCACACTTATTAAAGAGACAGACAGGCAACAACTCCTGAAGCGTATCAACCAACAAAGGATTGTGTGCTCCACCACCACTTAAATAAATATACATTATTTGATCTCCGAAGTTTGATTTTATAGCTTCTGCTATCGTTTCCGCACTAAATCTGTTGAGCGTTGCCATGACGTTTTCATGTGAAATGTGTTTTTGATCTGATTTCTTTAGTGCCTGTTGGATATACTCTATATTAAACACTTCCGGTCCTGTTGTTCTGGGAAAACCCAAGTCGAAAAAATAATGTTCTTTTAAAGCTGACAAAAATTTCCAATTCACATGACCTTGTCTGGCTATTTCAGCATTTTCATCAAAAGACTTGTCAAAATATGTATTCATCCAGACATCCATAAGTGTATTCCCGGGGCCGGTATCAGTTACAAAAACAGACATCGCCTCATTGTCGCCCGGCAAATACGTAAAATTACTAATACCACCGATATTGAGCATGATTCTGTCTTCTCCTATTTTTGAAAAGATAAGGTAATCACCATATACTGCCAAAGGAGCCCCTTCTCCACCGGCGGCAATATGTTTCTGCCTGAAATCACTGATCGTAATGATACCTGTTTTCACTGCAATATGATCTCCGTCGCCTATTTGAAGAGTGGCATTTTCAAATGCTGTGTTACCATGTTGATGTGCCGGTACATGCATGACCGTTTGGCCATGGCTGGCTATGGCATCCACCTCATCTTTAGGTATATTATTTTTTGCTAAATAATTATTTACCATTCCTGCATGCAAGCTACCTAACCATTCGTTGAGCATAACCAGATAAGGAAAATTTACATTTTCTTGAGCAAAAACCAATCTTATTTTATCTTTCACTTCCTTGTCATATGACAAAGAGTCAAAGGATTTTATATTTACATCTGTATGCCTGCCTGTTCCTGATATATTACAATATACAATATCCAGCCCGTCAAGTGAGGTGCCTGACATCAGGCCAATAATATTCCGGTTAGATTTGGAAGCAATTTTATACAATTTTTCAATTTGTAGATTCATGTATTTGTATCATTTGGGGAAAAGATATTGATATGCGTAATATTGATGGCACTAAAATACAAAATATCATTCAGAAATCCCTGAGA
>JACMLK010000056.1 GCA_014379665.1 Saprospiraceae bacterium
CATTTCGGATGATGGAATTAATCCACAAGGCACAAATCCTGAATACGAAGGGGATACCGGAGGTCCGGATGATCCGACTCCTGTTTTTGTCCCTGCAGTTTCGCTCGTTAAAAATGTTGTTGATTACGAAAATCCGTTAAGCGGGATAGCTGGACATTACGATGTAATCCTTAATCTTGATTTAAAAAATGTCGGTAATGTTCATCTTGCTAATATCAGACTGTTGGATACGATCGAATTGGCACAGTACGTCGGACCATATTTTACAGGATTGGCTCCTGGTACGGTACCTTTGATCGTAAGTTCGGATGCTCAGATAAATCCAACGGTGAATAATGCTTTCAATGGACGCGTGAGCAATCCGAATATATTTAACGGAACTACCGGACTGATCGCACCGGGACAACATGTCACCATACAGTTAAGGATTGAGATTGATGCTACTTCACCTGCCATACCTGATTCCTTATGGAACAGAGCTACTGTGCTCGGGAATGCAGCAAGAAGTAACGGAACTTTACATTTAACCCCTGCAGGAGCGCAAATTACCACAACCGATGATTCAGATGCAGGCACAGGACACGAAAGTACCAATCCAACTGAAACGGAAGACAAAGGAACTGACAAAGATCCAACGCTGATAGAAGTATTGGGTGAAATCGGTGATTTTGTGTGGAGAGACCTTAATGCCAACGGAATCCAGGATGTTGGAGAGCCGGGTCTGGCCGGAGTAACTGTGGAATTGTACGATTGTGATGATACATTTATCAAATCAGTCACCACCGGAGCTAATGGTTTATATTCATTGAATAATATTTTAAGGGGTTTTTATAAGCTTAAGTTTAATATCAGTGCATTACCTCCGGGATTTGGGTTTACTTTACAGAATCAGGGCATTAATACGGGACTTGACTCTGATCCAAATCAACTAGGAGAGACTATTTGTTTTTTCGTCAATCCGGGTCAAAGGGAAAATACGATAGATGCCGGAATAGTACAATTGTCAGCCATCGGAGATTATGTATGGAATGATCAGAACGGTGACGGGTTACAATCTGTTGGTGAGGCAGTCTTACCTGGAGTTCAGGTCAATCTTTTCAGGGGTGACGGAAGTTTTGTATCGAGTCAGTTTACCGCAGCCAATGGTAAATATTTATTTGACTTTCTGTATCCGGGTAATTACTACCTTCAGTTTATCAGTCCGGCTGGATTTGAATTTACTTTTCCCAATAGAGGGTCAAATGATGCTATTGACAGTGATGTCGATGGATCAAATGGTCCGGGAACTACGCCAATCACAACTCTGACACCAGGAGAACGGGATCTAAGTTGGGATGCAGGATTATATCGTTGTGTTCCTATCGGAGATCTGGTTTGGTATGATATCAATAAAAATGATATTTGGGATTCTAACGAGAACGGTATCAATGGATTGAGAGTAAATCTCTGGAGAAATCAAGCCGGAACGTGGTCTATCTGGGGTTACCAGTTTACCGGACATAAACCGGGCACACCTTCGGATGACGGATATTTTCAATTCTGTGCCCCTCCGGGACAGTATTATATTCAAGTCATCATGCCACCACTTGGACTTGTGAGAGCCTTACCTAATGTGGGCAATAATGAGGAAATAGATAGTGATATTACCAATGCAAACGGAGCCGGTACATCAGCAACCTTTACACTGCTGTCCGGTCAGTCGAAACTGGATCTGGGTGCGGGTTATTACCCTATGGCTGTAGTCGGAAATCTTGTGTGGATGGATGAAAATCTGAATGGTATCCAGGATGAAGGGGAACCAAAAGCAGCAGGTGTAGTGGTAGAGGCAATAGATGCTAATACACATGAATTATTAGCCGAAGCAATCACCGATGTTGAGGGTATCTACCTATTAGATTATCTGGAGAAAAAGGATATGTATCTCAGATTTAATCCACCTTCCGGATTTAGTGCCACTATTCCTGAAGCAACCAATGATGAGATGGATAGTGATGTAGATCATAGTTATGGTCTGAATACGACCCGATTGTTATCAATGCAACCATCCGACGTAAATGAAAATATTGATATGGGGTTAGCCATTGGATTATTGCCGGTGAGTTGGCTGGATGTTTCAGCAGAACGTGTGAATGATACACATATCATAACGTGGAGTACAGCCAAGGAGGTAAATGTAAGCCATTATGAAGTTGAAAGAAAGATGGAAGAGGACAAAGAGTTCAGTCTGATCCCGGGAAAAGTGCCTTCAAAAGGTAATGCAAATAGCGTAAGTCATTATAATTTAACTGATTTTGATGTTGAAAAAACAGGCATCTATGTGTACAGGGTCAAACAGGTAGATTTCGACAATAAGTTTACGTACAGCAAACTTGTTTATCTCAATCATCAGGGTGAAGACCAAATAAGCATGTTCCCTAATCCTGCCAGATCTGAAACAAATATTGAAGTCATTTTGAGTCATGATGCTGAAGTGAAAATTGAATTGTTTGATGCTGCTTCAAAACTTGTAAAGGTCCTCAGTAATTCATTTGATTTAAACGAAGGCAGTGAAGTTTATCCTATCAACCTGAGTGATGTGCCGGCTGGAGTGTATAACGTGGTTATAACGATTGATGGAGTATCTATACAAAAGAAATTGATCAGAATTGAATAACTGATCACAAACAGAAGCCGGTATTCTGAGACAATCAGATGCCGGCTTTTCTCACTTGCTATGGTCAACTTATCTTGGCGCACTTTTTGTTTTTGAATTTTATGGATGGATGAACAATGATATACTTACATTTTAATCATCAATTTCACCAATACGTAATTGGCGGAATTCATTAAATAATAAACCAAAGATATCGAATACAATATTTTAAGAATTAAATAGTAACACCAAAATTCAAGTTACGATTTGAAAAAGTTTTCTCAAATTTTTAGGTTCACTTAATGAAGTGAATATAAAATGTATTAAGGGCGGTGGGTCTTGCAATCTTCTGCCCTTTTTTTATATTTTTAGATTATCCTACAAAAGATTTGAAGAACTAACGCAGTAGTCAATGTTGTCTTCCCGCCTGGGGGAAAAAAGGTTTCGATAGTTTGAAAGTTATTTCATTTAAACCGGATTCATACTATCTTTAAAAATCAAGGTTTTTTAGCGTAGTCAAGTAACTTAAAGTTTTAATTATATATCATAACTTTGGGGTGGTATCCAATTAATTTTCATGATATTGATGACACCAATAAGATCTGTCCGGCATTTTTCTTATTCAATGTCGTAAATTTTATACATTTGGCGGTGGGTCGGGTTTAAGGTAAATATTTAAAGTAGTTTTGTTGACAAGGTATGAAATATATCCCTTCCATAGATTGGATTACAAATTATAAAAAAAGCTGGCTTGGCGGTGATATTACAGCCGGCCTGACGGTGGGTGTCATGCTTATCCCTCAGGGCATGGCTTACTCCATGCTCGCAGGCTTGCCTCCGATTTATGGATTATATGCCGTCACATTACCACTGATCATTTATGCATTATTTGGGACCTCCAGACAACTTGCGGTTGGGCCAGTAGCCATGGTGTGTCTGTTGATCGCCAGCGGAGTTGGTCAGCTGGCAACATCCGGAAGTGATGAATATATCAGACTTGCGATACTGTTGGCCCTTATGGTAGGTCTGATCCAGTTTTTAATGGGGGTATTCAGATTGGGATTTTTAGTTAATTTTCTCTCTCATCCTGTCATTGCGGGTTTTACTTCGGCGGCGGCTGTCATCATTGGTTTCAGCCAGTTTAAGCATTTACTTGGTTTAAAAACGGATGGTGAAAATCTGTTCCGGATTGTAGCCCAATTATGGAATCAGCTGGGTAATATCCATTATTTAACATTTTTTATGGGATTGATTTCTATCATCATGTTAGTCATGGTCAAAAAGATACATAAGAAATTACCGGGTACTTTGTTAGTGGTATTATTGGGAATTTTGGTTGTCTATTTTGGTGGATGGCAAGATGCGGGGGTTAAGATTGTCGGAGAGATCCCACAGGGTTTACCGGCTTTTGGTTTGCCATTTATTGATTTTGGTCTGATGAAAGACCTGTTGCCAACAGCATTAACAATATCATTTGTAGGATTTATAGAGTCGATTGCAGTGGCAAAAGCTATACAGACACGACATAAGGATTATACACTGGATTCCAATCAGGAACTGATAAGCCTTGGACTGGCAAATATAGTTGGTTCATTTTTTAAATCTTTTCCCGTCACCGGAGGTTTCTCCAGAACAGCTGTGAATGATCAGGCAGGGGCAAAAACCGGACTCGCTTCACTAATCAGCGCTGCGCTCATTATATTTACTTTGTTGTTTCTGACTTCCTGGTTTTATTTCCTGCCAAATACAGTGTTGGCAGCCATTATTCTGGTTGCTGTATTTGGATTAATCGATTTCAAAGAAGCAAGACATCTCTGGCATACCGATAAAACAGATTTTATGCTTTTTATTGCTGCCGCTGTCGCTACCTTAGTTTTGGGTATTGAGGAAGGCATCTTATTGGGCATCACTTTGTCAATAGCTTTGTTGATATACAGGGTGTCCTATCCGCATATAGCAGAATTGGGCAAAATGACAGATGGGGTCACTTTCCGCAATATAGAAAGATTTAAAGAAGTCACGATAGATGATCATATTATCATCATGAGGTTTGATGCTCCGTTGTATTTTGCAAATCTTAATTATTTCAGAGATAAAGTGCTCGATCTGATCAGCAAAAGAAAGCAAACAAGGTATTTTATTCTTGATGCAAGTCCGGTGAGTACTGTTGATTCCAGTGCGATGCACATGTTGGTTGATCTGATTACCGAATTAAGATATTCAGGAGTGAGTTTTCTTATTTCCAATATGATAGGTCCTGTACGGGATACGATGACAAAAGGTGGGGTAATAGAACTAATAGGGAAGGAGCATTGTTTCATTTCTGTGTTTGATGCATACGAATTTGCAAATCGGAATGCCGATAATCGTTTTTTTGACTATGCCACACAATCATTTATAAAACATTAAATTTGATGAATTTTTCACCTCCCAATATAAGTAGCGGATTCAGATCGTTAATGACTTCACTTTTGTTTCCATTAAAAACAAATAAAATTCATAATATGCATATTGAACAAATATACACCGGTTGTCTTGCGCAGGGTGCGTATTACATTACAAGCAAGGGTGAAGCGGTGATTATCGATCCTTTAAGAGAGATCAGCCCATATCTTGAAAGAGCTAAAAAAGACAATGTCAAAATAAAATATATTTTTGAGACCCATTTTCATGCAGATTTTGTATCCGGGCATATTGATCTTGCTAAGGCAACCGGTGCGGCGATCGTCTATGGTCCAACCGCCCTGCCTGAATTTGAAGTTATCATAGCTCAGGATAATCAGGAATTCAAAGTAGGGGAACTCACTTTCAAAGTGTTGCATACTCCCGGACATACTATGGAAAGTACTTGTTATCTATTGCAAGATAAAGATGGGAAAGATATCGCATTGTTTAGTGGCGATACTTTATTTCTTGGAGATGTAGGACGTCCTGATCTCGCTCAGAAAGCAGCACATATGACTCAGGAAGACCTGGCAGGTTTATTATATGACAGCCTGATGAATAAAATCATGCCGTTGGCTGATGATGTCACGGTGTATCCTGCACATGGGGCCGGAAGTGCCTGTGGAAAAAACATGATGAAAGAAACGGTCGATACATTGGGCAATCAGAAGAAAATGAATTATGCACTGAATCAACCCGATAAAAATGCATTTGTGGCAGCCGTGACGGAAGGTCTGCTTCCCCCTCCCGGGTACTTCGGAATGAACGTAGCCATGAATAAAAAAGGTTATGATCCATTTGAAAAAGTGTTGAAGAAAGGCCTTACTGCAATTAAACCGTCTGAATTTGAGGCAGTAGCTGATAGTACAGGTGCACTTATTCTTGACGCAAGAAGCAATAGAAACTTTGTCAGTGGATTTGTACCTCAATCTGTGAATATAGGCCTTGACGGAGATTTTGCACCTTGGGTAGGATCTCTGATCATTGATGTCAATCAACCCATTTTGCTTGTGGCGGATACCGGAAGGGAAGCCGAAACAGTCACCAGATTAAGCCGGGTAGGGTTTGATCATATTTTGGGATATCTTCAGGGGGGATTTCAAGCATGGGAAGATGCCGGTTATGACATAGATACGGTACACCGTATAACTCCCGGTCAGTTTGAGTCTTTGGTGAAAATAGGAACCGACAAGGTGATTGATATCAGAAAAGAAAGTGAGTATGCAGCATCGCATATTGATGGTGCGTATAATAAACCACTGGCGTTGATCAACGAATGGATCAAAGATGTCAACCCTTCCGAACATTTCTTTATGCATTGTGCAGGTGGATACAGGAGTATGATGGCAGCCAGTATACTTCAGGCCAGAGGGTTTCGGAATTTTACAGAGATTGAAGGTGGTTTTGACAAGATCAGTAAGGTGACTGACCTGCCTAAATCAGATTTTGTCTGCCGGACTAAGGTGATGTCTGTGTAACAACTATCCGGTGAGCTTTCATTCATTAACATAAAAGTACAGCATCATAAAAAATATTTTTAACACCGTGGAAAGTCCAAATCTTTCAGCATTGATAAAGAGAAATGCATTTCTGGTAGATGTCAGAACACCTGAAGAGTTTGCAGATGGCCATATAATTGGTTCTGTAAATATACCATTAGCAATTATAGAATTTAACCTGCAAAAATTTAAAGACAGAAAGGACATCATCGTTTTTTGCCGAAGTGGGAACAGGAGTGGTCAGGCAAAAAAGATTCTTGAAATCAATGGTATATCAGGAGTGGTAAATGGGGGTGCTATAGATGATGTCAAAAATTTCATTTAAACTAAGAGGATAAACCGGTATTGAAATACAGCAAAACAATTTAAACAAAACATCAAAACAACAGATCAATATGTTACAATTTATCACACAACCCTGGCCGTGGTATGTCGCCGGCCCGCTTATAGGATTGACCGTTCCCGCATTGCTTTTTCTGGGCAATAAATCATTTGGCATTTCATCTTCCATGCGACATGTATGTGCCGCTTGTTTTCCTTCAAACATTCCATATTTTACTTATGACTGGAAAAAGGAAATATGGAATCTTGTTTTTGTTTCCGGTATCCTGTTGGGTGGTATATTAGCTTTTACACTATTGAATAATCATGAAGATATCGTTGTCGCGGAATCATTAAAAACGGAATTATCGGGATATGGTATCAACGATTATAGTTCTTTGGTACCTGTGGATATTTTCAACTGGGATCAGATTTTTACCTTGAAAGGATTCTTAATGATGGTTTTTGGTGGATTTATAGTTGGTTTTGGGACGCGGTATGCGGGTGGTTGTACGAGTGGTCATTCCATCATGGGTTTATCATCATTACAATGGCCGTCCTTAGTGGCTACCTGTTGTTTTATGCTGGGAGGAATCCTTACCGCTAATTTTTTATTGCCTTTTATTTTATCACTTTAAAATCAAACAGACATGAGCAATCAAAATAATATTTCTGATGAGTTTGTTGTTGACATGAGTGATGATGTTCAAATAAGGGAACAGGACAGAATGAATGTAAATGAAAGTCAACTGGAACACAAATGGTATCATAATCTCAAATATTTACTCGTGGGTATTGCATTCGGTATAGTGTTCATTAAGGCCGAAATCATAAGTTGGTTCAGAATACAGGAGATGTTTCGTTTTCAGTCATTTCATATGTATGGGGTTATTGGAAGTGCTGTGGTAATAGGCGCATTGTCCGTTTGGCTCATCAGAAAATTTAATATAAAAACCATCTATAATGAAGAGATCATCATCCACCCAAAGACTTTTAATAAAGGGCAAGTGATCGGTGGCTTACTGTTTGGAGTGGGCTGGGCTATCACTGGCGCTTGTCCTGGTCCATTATTTGCGCTCATTGGTTCCGGAGCTACAGTTATTATAGTCACCTTGATAAGCGCTATTGCAGGTACCTGGGTTTATGGATATTTTCGCGAAAGACTTCCTCATTGAATCTGACAATCCTACACTTTGATGAGCAATAAAGATAATAACCGTTTTGAGCATGTAGTCTGGCAAATTGAATCGTTGATGTATCTGGTCATTCTTTTGATTGGGGTCATCCTGTTTTTTATTTATCAGATTTTCAATGAGTCAGGCAATATAAATCCCTGGCCGGAAGGGGATAATAATATCCCTTTAGAATTGGTCACGGAAACGAACTTTAACAAAGAGTCTGCAGCCTTTTGGCAGCCATCTTCGATTGAATCTCTCAAAGGCTCGGCACTTGAGGCTCAGATACTGTATGGAAAAGATTTAATCGCACATACTGCAAAATATCTTGGGCCTAAAGGAAGTGTGGCAGTCATTTCCAATGGTATGAACTGTCAGAATTGCCACCTTGAGGCCGGTACTAAAATTTTTGGAAACAATTACGGTTCAGTAGCAGCTACATTCCCTAAATTCAGAGATAGAAGCGGAAGTGTGGAATCTGTGTATAAGCGGGTTAATGACTGTATTGAACGGAGTCTTAATGGAACAGCTTTGGATACGGCCAGTGCAGAAATGCAGGCGATCAAGGCATATTTTATATTTCTAGGCAAAAATGTGGAGAAAGGCACAAAGGTAAAAGGTTCAGGATTCAGGGATCTGCCATTTCCTGAACATGCTGCTGATCCGGCTGAGGGTAAGATCGTCTATGCCGCCAAATGTGCCAGTTGTCATATGTTAAACGGTGAAGGTATTATGGCAGCTTCCAAAGATGAATATACGTATCCGCCATTATGGGGAAGAAATTCGTTTAATGATGCAGCAGGCTTATATCGGATAAGTAATTTTGCAAAATACATAAAAACAAATATGCCTCTTGGTGCAACGCATTTGTCCACTCAACTAACGGATAATGAAGCATGGAACATTGCCGCTTTTGTAAACAGTCAACCACGGCCACACAAACAAACACCTTTTGACTGGCCTGATATATCTAAAAAGCCATTGGACCACCCATTCGGTCCGTATCATGATGGATTTACTGAACGGCAGCATAAATACGGACCGTTCAAACCAATAGCTGAAGCCAGAAAACGAATCAGCGAAAATAAAAAATGATATTTAATACAGATAATTATGATGAGTCGGGACAGGAGACATTTTATTAAAAAATTGAGTTTGATAGGGGCAGGAGCAGGTTTGTTGCCTGTTACCGGTATCAGCGCAATTAATGAGGAAAAAGAAGAAACCAAAAATAGTGTTGAAAAAAGCAGAAAGTCAACCATAAAACTCAATATCCTTCAAACCACTGATGTGCATTGTCAGATACATGCACATGATGAATTATTCTGGGAGAATGGTCAAGCAGTATTCAGAAAAACAGGGGGCTATGCCCAATTGGCTTCATTTCTTAAAAAGGAAAGAAAAAATCATGAACATACCTTTCTGATAGATACCGGTGATATGTTTCAGGGTAGCCAGCTTTCAGTAAATACCTCGGGGAAAGCACTATCACCTGTCCTGAATGCTTTGAAGTATGATCTTTATCTTCCAGGAAACTGGGAAGTGATTTATGGTAAAAAAACAATGCAAAAACTTCTTGGAGGCTTATATGCACCTAAAGTATGCGCCAATATGTATCATGATCTTGGGGACGGTAAAAGGGGAGAACATATTTTTCCGCCATATTATATCTGGAATATAGATGGGGTTAAAATTGGTTTTTTGGGTTATACGGATCATTTGGTACCTATCAGACAATCACCCAATTACAGCAAAGGTATCCTATACACTAAACCTGAAGAAAACATTGCCCACTTTATAGATGTGCTTAGCAATCAGGAAGAATGCGCTGTGGTAATAGTGATTGCACATATGGGTTTGTCACAGCAGATACATCTGGCAAATCTTGAAGTATGTAAAGGGGTCCGATATATTTTAGGAGGTGATACACACGAAAGGGTAAGAAAACCTATCGTTTGCAAATATGCAAAAGTAGTCGAACCGGGGGCTTTCGGATCTTTTTGCGGAAAGCTGGAGTTGACGCTGACGGATGGAAGATTAGTTAAGGATGAATATACGCTGGTTGAAATCGCTGAATCCAAATATAAGGCGGATAAAGAAATATTATCATTGATAGCAGGAATAGAAAAACCATATCTACATAACATCAATAAAATAGTAGGGTATAGTACCATACCATTATATCGTTATTTTGTCATAGAAAATACGATTGATACGATGATTCTGAATGCTTTGCGATGGAGAATGCCAGATATCGATATCGTATTGTCCAATGGATTCCGGTTTTGTCCTCCACGCACGACAAGGGATCATACCGGTAATATTCCTATTACTGAAGGCTTTATCTTTGATATGTTACCCGTGGATAGTACAATACGAACAGGTAAAATCACTGGAAAGCAATTAATGAACTGGCTTGAAATAGAGTTGAACAATGTATTTGCTAAAGACGCGTCCCAAAGATTCGGAGGATGGGTGACAAAGTTTAATGGCATGGAAGTCAGATTCAAAGCTTACGGAGATGAAGGCAAAAGACTTGAATCTATGACGGTTGCCGGTAAAGCAGTTATACCGGAAAAGATATACAGTATTTGTGCATGTGAAAGAGATGGGGACCCTGAGGATATGATCTGTCGGATCAAAAATGTGAAGGACACACGGAATACAAAGTATAACCTTCACGAGATGATGGAGGAATATCTTCAGATCAACTCCCCCGTTACGCCTACTGTTCAGAAATCATCTGTAGCTATTGATGAGCCGGATACACTATTATCTCAGGTGTATGGTGTTGATTATCAATTTCATTAATATATTTAGGATCTGCTGAAAGCCACAAAAATAAATGAAAATCAAATGTTTATATCAATAAATAAGACATTAAGTGAAAGGGAATTTAAATTAAAACTCCAATACACTTGCGTTAGAATTATATTTATTTTTGTAAGTCAGCTGCACACAATCTACTTCACCTTCTTCGCCTTGAAGTATTCCTATACATCAGCGGTTCGAAGGTTAGTATCTTATGCGCATCTGACTTTTTCAACAGACCCTACTTAACCAAAGACATTAAACATATGAGACGTTTTATTTTACTGGTAATGATTGCAGTTTATGCTGTGCCACACTTATCCGGACAGATTAAGTCAGGCGTTACAAAAGTCAAAACGCATAAAATCATCTTTCAGATGGTTTCAAAAGATACAGCTGATCATACTACCCTTATGCGCCAGATCGATAATATAGTCACGCTTGAACCAAAGAGCAAACTGGAAGTAGTATGCCATGGCCCGGGTATCAGCATGTTGATGAAAGACAAGTCAGTGGTGCATGATAAGTTGATGGTGTATGCATCAAAGAAAGTTGATTTTGTTGCCTGTGAATTTACTATGACTCAAAAGAATATTTCGCGTGAGCAGTTGGTGGATGTATGCAGAACCGTACCAGGAGGTATTCTTGAGATCGTATATAAGCAGGAAAAGGGCTGGAATTATATCAAATCAGGATTTTAGGTGTGGGCATATTTTCCTGATACTTTCTGAAAAGAAAAGGGGGAAAGATATTTCTTAAGTTTTCATATTCAATTTAATTCATTTATCATTGCAGGTAATTTAATTGAAATTAACAATATGGACATCTCATCCAAACAAACAAATAAACAACAATCATGAGCTATTTTAATCCGGAAGATCTTAAGAAATTTGGAGACATCGTCGATCTCCAACCAGAAATGGGTAAAAAATTCTTTGAATGGTATGGGGAAGTATTTAAAGAAGGCGCACTGACCGTGCGTGAAAAAAATCTGATAGCTCTGGCAGTAGCGCATACCGTTCAATGTCCTTA
>JACMLK010000004.1 GCA_014379665.1 Saprospiraceae bacterium
TGGATAAATTCATATAAAATGAATAATAAATTTTATTTACGATGATCCAGTATGGTCACCGTACCATATAAAAACACCAAGATGACAGAGATAAAATACACAATATCTCTGGTATCCACCAAACCCTTACTTATACTATTGTAATGATAGTTGATACCAAGTTTTTGTATAAACAAATCTAGTCCGGCAGTAAATACAGGCATTCTGGCGATGTATAAAAATGCCCAGTGGAATATAAAACACAAAAACGCACCAAGAATAAAGGCAGTAATCTGGTTACCGGTCAAAGTAGATGCAAACATGCCAATGGCAACAAATGCACCGGATAAAAAAAACAATCCGATATAAGAACCTATAATGGCTCCGGAATCCAGATTTCCGACAGGAGAACCTAATTGATATACTGAATAATAATAAATCAAGGTAGGGATAAGGGCAAAAATGACGAGACTAAAATTTGCCAGATATTTGCCAATTATAATCTGATAAATGGTCAATGGTTTGGTGAATAAAAACTCTATGGTCCCGTTTGACTTTTCTTCTGCAAAACTTCTCATAGTAATGGCAGGGATTAAAAATAAAAAAACAAGAGGAGCGATAGAAAATAATTGATCCATAGTGGCAAAATTATAATCCAATACGCTTGTATCTGCAAATACCCACATAAACAGTCCCACCGATACTAAAAATACTCCTATCACCAGATAAGCTATCAATGAACTAAAAAAAGCATGAATCTCTTTTTTGAATATACTAATCATCCACTGAAGATTTGGTCAGCTTCCTGAATATATCCTCAACATTTGCTCTTTCTCTTTTCATTTCCAGTATGGTGAGATTATGGCGGACCGCAGCCTTAAAAATATCGGATCTTATATCTGCCTTTCCTTCGGCTGTGAAGACCAGTTCATCATGATCTCTGCTGATATCTACCATATTACTTATACCTTCAAATAAAGAACCCTGGATGTTTTTTTCTGCAAATTCCACTCTTACCACCTGATTTCCCCGTAATCTGTTCTGCAATTTTTCAATGGTTTCATCTGCTACAAGTAAACCATTATTAATGATCACTACCCTATCACATAACGCATTTACTTCCTGCATAATATGTGAAGAAAATATCACAGTTTTTTCTTTACCCAACTCCCTGATCAGGCTTCGGATATCAAGCAATTGATTCATATCCAGTCCGGAGGTTGGTTCGTCAAGGATCAATACTTTTGGATCGTGAATGATAGCCTGCGCCAGACCTACACGCTGACGATACCCTTTGGACAAAGTGCCGATTATTTTGTTTTGCTCTTTCCCAAGACCTGTCATTTCTATGATATCTGAAATGCGGGCAGTCTTATTTTCTATCCTGTGGATACTTGCCACAAATTGAAGAAATTCCTTCACATACATCTCTTCATACAATGGATTATGTTCAGGCAGATATCCTATTTGTTTTCTCACCATTAGTGGAGAAGTTCTGATGTCATACCCTTCTATTTCAGCGGTACCTTCAGTAGGTTCCAGGTAGCAACACAACATCTTCATGGTGGTAGTCTTACCGGCGCCATTTGGGCCTAGAAAACCCAGAATCTGACCGGGATGTGCCTCAAAAGACAAATGATCAACTGCCTTTTGAATTCCGAAATGCTTGGACAAGCCTTTTACAATCACGGCCATATTCAGTTTATTTATATTAGTTGAGGCAAA
>JACMLK010000057.1 GCA_014379665.1 Saprospiraceae bacterium
AATGAATTAAAAATGGTGGATTATGTGCGTGACCGGTTCCTATGCGATGTTCATGTGATCATGAATGTACAGTTTAATGGTGGTGGCGGGGAGAGCACTACCCTATCCTTTCTCGGACAAAACCAGTTTGCCGGACTGAAAGATACCCTTAATTATTTTAACAACGCGGTGGCCACTGAAGATCAGAAGCGCAAAAAGATGTTGCAGCATCTTAAACTTGGACTAATACAGTTTATTTCGAAATCTCCTCTGGCAGAAAAAATAGAAATCAATTATCTGGCAGATGAATCTGAAAATAAGGTACAACAGAAAAACGATCCATGGAATTTCTGGCAATTTTCAATAGGAGGTTCCGGTTTCTTCAATGGAGATCGCAACTTTAAAAGTCAGTCCGTTTATGCCTACATCAACTCGGGAAGGGAAACAGAAAAAACCAGATTTTCTTTCAATATAAGCAACAACATCAATCGGAGTAAGTACTCTATTTATTATAAAAATAATGAAGGCGTAGACACTTCTGAAATAGTCAAAGTGACCAGAGATGAACAAAATGTATTCGGCAGGTATGTGGTAAAAATGACGGATCACTGGGGGGCCGGTTTGAGAACAAGTTTTAGCCGGTCAGTTTTTCAGAACATAGATTCCAGATTTGATTTGGCAGCTATGGTAGAATACAGTCTTTTTCCTTACAAGGAATTTAATACACAAAGGGTGGTGGTTTTTGCAGAATTGGGTCCTCAATATTCCAATTACGGAGATACTACCATTTATTTTAAAACATCAGAATTTTTATTTCAACAAAGTGCAGGTATCACCACCTCGTTTACTAAACCATGGGGGTCTATCAATTTGGGTACCTATTTTTCGGCCTACCTTGATGATGTTACCAAAAACAGTTTGTTTATAGGTGGCGGGGTGGAATGGAATATATTTAAGGGGTTCAGGTTTGGTGTTGGTGGTAATATTCAGTTCATACATAACCAGATCTCTATACCTAAGGAGTCTGCCTCGAGAGATGATGTGCTGACCCAGAGAAGGATTATCGCCTCTACTTATGACTATTTTATGGGAGTCGGTTTCAGTTATACTTTTGGTTCAATATTCAACAGTCAGGTCAATCCTACATTTAAAGGCTTGAATTACAGTTTGAATTTTTAAAATAAGTCAGCCTTAAGGAAAATCCCGATATAAGCGGGTGAAGCCGCTTCAAAGTATCGTTGCCCAACAGCATTGGTTCTGAAATTGGAATACGTCATAAGGTTAAACAGGTTATTTACCTGTGACCCTATAAGGATTGTCTTAGAGAATCCGGTACCGGAAGATATTACTATATTTACCTCTTCAAATGACTCTGATGAATTCAGGTTGGCATCGTCCAGAAACATTTTGCCACAATAGCTTATGGACCATACAATGTCTAGCCAATTTTTAATTGTATTCAACACTGTTAAATTGGCTTTATGTCCGGGAACTAAGGTCTGGTGGTTACCAGAATAATCATTATTATTTACCACAAATGATGAATAAGTGAAATCGGAATACGTATAATTTACTTCAAATTGTGTAGATTTTGATAGTTTCCAATTTGTTGTAAGTTCCATTCCATGGCGTTTACTTTTTGCTGCATTCCTGTAATAGGTTCTGCCGGGTGTTGCTGCCAACTCATAGCCCTGTATCTGGTCTTTTAAAGCAATGATGAAAAAAGCACCTGTAAGTTGCCATACTTCTGAAGACAAATATTTTATACCAAGTTCTGCCTGAACTGATCTTTCAGGATTCAGCGAAGCATTAAATCCACCCGTACTTTCCGGATTATTGGTCAGTTCGTTTAGTGTTGGCATTTCAAAAGACGTTGAAACATTGGAATATAGCTGAGTTGTCTTATTAAGATGATATCCAAGACCAACAGCGGCATTTAGACTTTGATATGTTTTTTGCCCATTCTGGATTCCGTCGTCATTGAAGTGATCGTTCAATGCAAATCTGTTGTAATCATATCTCAATAACTGATGAAATGAAAAGTCTGACAGATTCATCTGCCATTGCTGGTAAAATGCCAGGTTAAAAACGCTTTCATTCTGGTCTGCAGTACTTTCTCCCTTCACCCCATTTATATTTTCTGCCAATCTTCGCCGATCATCCTGATATTCTGCGGATTGGCCCAAGGAAATGATGCTGTTTTTGATTACACGAAATTCATACATATTGTTTATACCCACAAAATCTCTGTTCAGATCCACCCATCCGCCGGCAGTAAAGGGAAGTCTCCCTGTAAATATTCTTTTGCGGTAAAACACATTGGTTAGCCATGTTGATTTTTCATTGGGGGCATACATGGATTTGACGGCAGTTAAAAAACCGCTGACAGATTCACCCGCTTTAAATAACAGGTTTCTTGCATTGGCCTTATACTTATCTGAAATATACTCCAATAATGAGTGAGCACCGGGGTCGTTGCCTACAGGAGAAATATACAAACTGTTGATCATATCGAGTTGCCAGCGATCATTCACTGAAAATCTTGTTTTATTATACAAGGTATTATTTTGTGCCTCCGCATATTTTCTTTTACTTTTAAAGGTGTGGTGATTGACAGAAAGCAAATTATCCCACCTGCCTTTGCTTGCACCATATTTCAGTCCTAAATCAAATGAACCCAATGAGTTGACTTTGGTATTGATGGTGATTCCCTTATTAAAATTAGTACTCTTCATCGCAATAGCTCCGCCACCAGCATTGCCAAGTCTGGCAGACAGACCTGACCGAACCACATCCATCGTCTGAATATCAAAAATACTAAGCTCATCAAGCTGGGTAGTGCCATCAGGTGAGGTGAGGGGGATTCCATCCTGATAAATCCGTATACCCCTGATGCCAAAAGCTGTCCTGCTGCCAAACCCTCTGATGGCTATACGAACATCCTGGGCGAAATTTTCACCGTTTAAAGACTGTATGCCTGCTTTTCTGTCAAATAGATTTCTTACGTTGTTTTGATACCTATCACCCACGTGCAGGGTATCTTTTGTATAGGTCCATGGCAAACCATTTACAGGTCTGATATCAGAAAGCAATATTTCTTCAAATGTGCCAAAGATAAGTGAATCATTTTGCTGTGCATTTGAATTAATCCCTTCAAAAATTAGTGTAGTTATGATGACTAAATATTTAATCATTTCAAAGTAATTTTGTATCCAAAAGTAACCGTTTTTTGATACAATCCAGAAAAATGAACTTATTAATTTAAAAACCCAATTTAAAACTACATGAGTTCTGTTCAAGGACACACGATTAAAAGTTGAATAATTAAAATTCGAGTCTTTATTCTTCAATAGGCATTATAATTTTTTCTGCTTGTTCCATTGGAATCTCAGATATAGTGTGATCCCGCTGGGATCATTTGGATGGGGGATTCATTTATTTCTAACATAGTTTGATCCCTCTGGGATCATGAGAATAGCTACGTTTAAACACGTATATCAATAATCTGATTAATGCCAGTATTATGGAGAATATATACGGTTAGTGTCTTTTTTTTTGGCGTTTTATACCCATCC
>JACMLK010000058.1 GCA_014379665.1 Saprospiraceae bacterium
CCTGAATTTTAAATCCTGCGGAATAGCTCCAATCACTGCTCCCGGAAATATTCTGCAGTTTTTTCCTAAAAAAGTACCCTCCAGCAATGTAGCGTGCGGGCCAATCCACGAACCGTCACCTACTTCAACATTATCACCTATGTAAGCAAATGGCTCAACTGTCACATTCACTCCAACCCTTGCTCCGGGGTGTATATAACTTAGATTACTGATCATTTTGTCGTTTTACTATCTGTGCTGTCAGCTCTCCTTCAGACACTAATTTATTTCCTACATATGCTGTACCCATCATCTGAATGATACCTCTCCTGATAGGCGACATGAGTTCCATTTTTAATATCAGTGTATCTCCCGGTATGACTTTGGCCTTGAATTTCACATTTTCCATTTTTAGAAAATAGGTATCCCATTGTCCTTTATCTTCCACGGTGGTTAATGCCAGAATACCTCCTGTCTGTGCCAGTGCTTCCATTTGCAACACCCCCGGGAACACCGCATTTCCCGGAAAATGTCCCTGAAAAAAACCTTCGTTAAAGGTGACATTTTTAATTCCAACGATATGTTTATCTGATATTTCGATCACTTTGTCGACCAGCAGAAAAGGATATCGATGCGGAAGATACATTTTGATTTGTTCCAGATTCATTACCGGTTGAATATTCGGGTCATACAGCGGTCTGCCTATGCTTTTCCTGTATTCAAGATACTTAGACTTCAACAACTTTGCCAAAGCTACATTAGAAGTGTGCCCGGGTCTGGTTGCAACAATTTTAGCCTGAATATCCCTGCCCATCAAAGTCAGATCTCCCATCAAATCCAGTAATTTGTGTCTTGCGGGTTCATTTTTATATTGGAGTGGCGTATGACTCAGAATGCCGTCTTCACTGATAGAAACATTTGGTTTATTAAGCTTTTTTCTGAGGTGACCTCTTTCTTCTTCAGTTAGCTTTTTGTCAATAATCACGATAGCATTTTCAATGTCTCCTCCTTTTATAAGCCCTATATCAAATAAAGGTTCAATCTCAGAAAGAAAGACAAAAGTCCTGCAATTTGCAATTTTACATACAAACTCATCTTTGCCCTTCATGACAGCCACCATATCCCCCAATGAGTCATCGTTAAAATGCAGTATGGCGTTAAGTTCAAACTGATCAGAAGGGTACACAGCGTATTCAGAACCGGTTTGCGGATCATTAAACGTAAAAGCCTCAGTAATAACAAAAACATCTCTGGTCGAAGATGTTTTTGACAATCCTGATTGTTGCAATGATTCTACAAATATTTTAGAACTTCCGTCCAGTATCGGGATTTCAGGACCATTGATAGAGATGATAGCATCCTCTATATTCAGCCCACTTAAAGCTGCCAAAAGGTGTTCGATGGTAGAAACCGACGCGTCCCCTGATTTTAATGTCGTGCCCCTGTTGGTAGTGGTGACTAAAGTTGCATCAGCGGGTATGACCACATGTGGATTCATATCCGTTCGAATAAATTTTATACCTCCTCCTTCTTCACCCCCGTTAATAGAAATCCGTACTAATTTTCCTGTATGAAGGCCAATACCCTCTATTTCTACCGGTTTTTGGATTATATTTTTATACCTCATTTTATTTCATCATTTCATATTATCTGAAACCAACTTCAATCTGTTCACTTCCAGCTCAAGGTTTCTGATTTGTTGCACAATATCAGGAAAATTTTTAAAATACACATAAGACTTAAGGTAATTTTGAAATTCAATAGCCGGCGATCCATAGAGTTTGGTTTCTTTGTGCCTTATTGAATTTGATACACCTGACTGTGCCTGAATCATAGTACCATCTGCAATGTCAATATGGCCTTTAAAACCTACCTGACCCCCGATCAAACAATTACTGCCAATTCGGGTACTTCCGGCGACTCCCGTTTGTGCCGCTATGACCGTATTACTTCCTACTACTACATTGTGCCCAATCTGTATCAGATTATCCAGTTTAACTCCTTTGCATATAATGGTTGAACCCAAAGTAGCCCTGTCAATGACCGTGTTGCTACCCACTTCCACATCATCTTCAATCACCACATTGCCTGTCTGAGGTATTTTATCGTATTGTCCTTCATTGACGGGTGCAAAACCAAATCCATCACTTCCTATCACAGTATTAGCATGTATGACACAGTTATTGCCAATGACACAATTATGATATATTCTTACCCCGGGGAATATACGTACATTTTCACCTACAGTCACATGGTCTCCTATGAATACATGTCCATAAATTTTGGAATTTTTACCAATAGATACCCCGGGTTTTATGATCACGTAGTCATCTATGGATGCCCCGGCATCAATCTTAGCGGTAACATCTATGACAGCAGTGGATGCTATACCTTCATGCAGACTGATTTTGGTATTAAATTTTCCGAGTAGGGTCGATAAGGATGCATAAACATTACTTACATAGATCAGGGTCGCTTTCACCTTTTTATCAGGGACAAAATCTTCTGAAACCATAACTACTGAAGCTTTGGTATCATAAATATAGGCCTCATATTTGGTATTTGCCAGAAATGTGATGCCTCCCGGTTTTCCATCTTCAATTTTGCAGGGTTCAGAAACCAATACATCAGGGTCACCTACTAACCGTCCTTCCAAAATATCCGCCAATTGCTGACCTGTTATTTGCATGGCGTAAAGTTAACACAAAACTTTGTGACAGTAATCAGAAATTAAGTAAGAAATATGACGAAAAGAAAAACGTGTGAATAATAAATTGCACAAAATAAATAATAAAGCTTGGATGAATCCAGTTCTTTGAAGCTGTATTTTTATGTCCTGGCTTCGAAGAAACCGTGGTGACACCAATACAAAACTGTTTGAACCGGTAGAATGTCCTGATTTTATGTGCCGGGAGACCGGTGGGACTGAACGATTCAGCTGAAAGCTGATGAAGTACGACAGTGCTTCAAGTGAAG
>JACMLK010000059.1 GCA_014379665.1 Saprospiraceae bacterium
AAAATAATGAACTTAAAATCACAATGATTACTTTTTTGTTTTAATTTTGATGATTATATTATTTAAAAAAGTGCAAAGCCCTGATGCATCCTGACTTAGAAGATAACGTAGAACCAGTTAAAAAAGGCCGGGACAATATCAAAATCATCGAATGTCCAAGGGATGCCATGCAGGGGATACATGATTTCATATCTACTGAAATAAAAGCAGCCTACATCAATCAATTGCTTAAAGTCGGTTTTGAAACCATAGATTTCGGAAGTTTTGTTTCTCCAAAGGCAATACCTCAAATGAGAGATACAGCCGATGTGCTTTCCAAATTGAATATATCCGATTCCAACTCCAAATTACTTGCCATTATTGCCAATGCACGCGGAGCTGAAGATGCCGTAGCATTTGATGAAATCACTTATCTGGGGTATCCGTTTTCGATTTCAGAGACCTTTCAGATTCGTAATACAAATGCCACAATAGCTGAATCACTTGCCAGAGTGGAAGAAATTCAGAATATTTGTGCCAGACACCATAAAAAAATGGTCATCTATATTTCTATGGGATTTGGAAACCCGTACGGAGATATGTGGAGTGTAGAAATCTGTCAGCAATGGGTAGACAAACTGGCGGAAATGGATATTAAAATCATGGCACTGTCAGATACCATTGGCATAGCAACTCCTGAGAGCATTTCCTATTTGTTTAAATATCTGATACCACCCTATCCTGATGTCGAATTTGGTGCTCATCTTCATACTCAGCCCCATAATTGGTTTGTTAAAATAGACGCAGCATACAAGAGTGGCTGTAAAAGATTTGATGCAGCTATTAGGGGATATGGCGGTTGCCCTATGGCAAAAGATGAACTCACCGGAAATATGGCTACAGAAAATTTGCTACAGTATTTTGAAGATAAAAATGTGGACCTGGGACTTAACAAAAAAGAGTTTGAATTATCATTAAATATGTCATCTGCAGTGTTTTTGTAATTTTAAGCAAGGTTAAATAGTACTGGTTTTGTAATAATTTATATTACACAGAAGTTTAATTTACTATTGTAGTTTTGTGCCACAGTTAAACCATACTTTTGGCATCACATCTGAAAATATTTTTCACCAATAAAAAATGTCTGGCCGTAGGCGCAGCTTTTTTTCTGCTTGGATTTTTATTTGGCAATTGGGCTACTTTGATCCCTTTTGTCAAATCATATTATGGAATAGATGATGGAGTTCTTGGATTGATGTTATTGTGTTTACCCTTAGGTGCTATGACTTTTAATCCCTTTGCAGCTATGCTGATCCAACGTTATAGTATGCAACAGGTGACCAGTGCAGGAATGTTTGCGTTATCTCTTGCTTACATGATACCACTTAGTCTTCCCTATGTGTTTATGGTGCCGGCGGGGTTGGTCATCATTGGTGTGACCATGACCACCCTTAATATTTCAGCCAATACGATGGCTTCGTCTCTGGAACAAACTGAAAATGTCAATATTATGTCTACCTGCCATGGTATGTTCAGTGTTGGACTCATGATTGGATCTCTCATGCGTAGCTTAACCTTGATATTTGGTATTTCAGAAACCCTACACATGCTGATCATGTGTGGGGTGGGCATTTTGTTGAGTCTGTTTGCCGTAAAAGTCATTATTCAAATACCTTCTCAAACTTTGATCAATGAAAGTATTCCGGGTAAATTCAGACTGATATTACCAAAAGGTCCATTATTGGTCATCATTATCATCAGTGTGTGTATTAATGTCACCGAAGGTTCTATGGTAGACTGGGCATCATTATATATGAAGGAAATCGTCCGAACCAATCCTTATTTTGTGGGTTGGGGGCTGTTCGGTTATTCATCTTTTATGGCATTGGGGCGGTTTTTTGGGGATGGTATTATACCGGTTTACGGAAAAAACAAAATATTGACTTATGGCGCCTTCCTTGCTTTTTCAGGACTTTTACTCGCTATTCTTTTACCATACACCTGGACCTCTATTGCAGGATTTGCACTGGTAGGACTAGGCGTCTCATGCGGGTCACCTATACTTTATGCGGCGGCAGCCAGATATCCCGGTATGCCACACGCCGGCGGCCTGGCCATTATGAATACTTTTGCTATGGGTGGCTTTTTGCTGGGTCCTGTGGTGATAGGTTTTATTTCTGACTTCAGTTCCTTGTCGGTAGCATTCGGTTTTGTGGCTTTGCTAAGTTTAGTCTGGCTTACTAAATCGATCAAAGCAATTCTTTACTGACAAACATTATAAAACTAATATTTTATATGCGGTGAATGATAATAGCTGAATTATTATTTTATATTTGCTTCATTATAATTTATTAATTTTATTT
The DNA here is from genome assembly GCA_014379665.1 of Saprospiraceae bacterium. GTDB lineage: Bacteria > Bacteroidota > Bacteroidia > Chitinophagales > Saprospiraceae > OLB9. The sequence continues at coordinate 2,343 of JACMLK010000059.1, forward strand.
TACATTATCAATTAAAACAAAATGAACACAAACAGACTTTTATTGGGAACTTTGACCGGGTTTATCGGATATTTTGCGGCGGGTGGGTTACTCTATACCCAGGTTTTTCATAATATGTTAGCCACCCATAATCCCGGTTTTGCAAGTGTACAGATGGAACCTAATATGGTGGCATTAGTCATAGGTAATCTGGTAGCAGCCTTCCTATTGTCATATGTATTCGAAAAATGGGCCAGCATCAGGAACATGCTCACAGGTGCACTCGCAGGAGCCACCATTGGACTTTTGGTTGCTCTGAGTTACGACAGCATGATTCATGGAACCACTACCCTGATGACCTGGACCGGAGTGATGATAGATGTGCTGGCTTATACACTGGTGAGTGCAGTAGGAGGAGCTTTAGTAGCCTTCGGATTGAGTTACAAGAGAGTTTAACGTCATATCTTATAGTGTATTCCATTTCTGAAGCAAATTTTAAAGGTGTAAATTTTATACCAACTTCAGGTATTTTAATTATAAGTCTATCTTTAGACCTTTAAAATGCTAAAAATGGAATACACTTACATTCCGTTCCTCTTCTTAAAAAAAAACAGATATGAATTCATTGAAAAAAACGATGCTGCCTTTTTGCGTCCTTACAATCCTATTCAG
>JACMLK010000060.1 GCA_014379665.1 Saprospiraceae bacterium
ATTTGATATTGGAACTACAAATACAGTGGTGACACCTGTGTATTTATATTGTACGCCATTTGAATCCACGCAACTCGTACATGATATGAGAGAGTCATACGGAGTATTTACATCGATGATCATTTATCCTGTGATTCCAAAAGGAATGGTTTTGTTGCGTATGATCCCTACAGCATCTCATACGGATGCCGATGTGGAACAGACGCTGAATGCTTTTTCTGCCGTGGCGGAAAAGCTGAAAGCGGGCGCTTATCAGAACCAGATTTTGAATCCGGTGCTTGGATAATATTTATCAGAAAAAATTCAGGAGGCTCGTACATGGTGCGGGCCTTTTTTATTGACGATTGACGATTGACGATTTACGAATGACGATTTTTGATTTTGGATTTTGGATTTGGGGTTTTATTAGTGATTGGAGCCTGTGAGATTTTAGAATTAGATTTTTGATTTTATCAGCACCTGAGGCGACATTAAGCCAGAGCGAGAGATTTTAGATTTCAGATTAATCTAGCTCACTTATGTGCTGTACAATATTAAGAAGAGGGGGTTGGCCGGATGGTATTTTTAAAAGCCGTTGTATAAACGTTTGCGAACGGCTTGGGGAGATAAGAGTTAGGATATTAAGCCCTTACATATTAGAGGTTCTAAAATTGTTACGTATATTTTGAATTTATGTTTGACCCAGGAAAATTGCCGTTGTAGAAACGTTTGCTAACGGCTCTGGGGGATAAGAGTTAGGAAATCTGGTAATTACATATAAGCGTTTCCCAAATTGTTACGTATATTTTGAATTTACCAAGGATGAATAAAACAGGCCTGAAACTGAATAATGACATTCCACATTGAAACCCTAATTATCTCTGGAATAATCCATGTTCAATACTATAAACTGAACGTCCTCCCGACCACTAAGTCTCTCTACTAACTTAGGAACGTTCTCCTTATTTAGCCTACCTGCAAATTCTGCAAACTTAACCACATACAAAGGTCTTTGATCCAGAGTCCCAACTTTATCCCCATTACCATTTATTACATAAGTGTCGCTAATAAATTCCCTGAGCGTCTTTTCAACCACCTTCATACTGTCGATATCCTTTCGAGAGAGGCTTGCGATGGAATCAAGGTTATTGCTACAATCAATTTCAAACGTAATCAGTTGGCCATTGGAATTAAAGAGTAACATATCCGGCATTGAATGACCTACATATTGAAACTGCTTGCGATTGCTTTCAGTGTAATCCTTCAATCGGTAAATCTCATTCTGTAACCCAAGGCCATGATAATATTTGATGACAGAAGCATCTGGAACATACCTGGGTTGATGGATGCCATATACCATCATCATGACAGGCATGCAGGACATTAATTGAAAACCAATCAGGAATATTATTCCAATTGCAGTATGTCGAACAAGATTAGTCTGATCGATATGCTCCATGGTTAATAAATGGCTACCTGATTTTACCTTTTTGAATTTATAAATCCATCATCCGTCAATGCATCGAGAATGCCTGACTCAAGCGTGAATTTCGGCTCAAAGTTCAATTCGGTTCTGAGCTTTGTATTATCCACCCGCCAGTTCATCGAAGTGATCTCCCGGATCTTGTAAGGGGACACATGGAGAGGTTTGCCCAGCATTCGTGCTATTCCCAGACGTACATAACTTACTCCCAAAAGGAATGATTTCGGAAGCGTTACATTCCTGGTCTTCACTCCAAGATGTTTTGAGATATATACATTGACATCTGAAGGATCATAATCAGAGCCGTCCGACAAACAATAAATCTGGTTGCGTACTTCTTTCTCCACTGCATCCCACAATGCCCGTGCGAGATCCTTTACATAAATAAAACTGACGAGCTGCCCTTTTGGACCAACACGGATTGCAATCCCTTTTTGAACCAGCTTGACGATTTGATGGATAAACTTTGTATCACGTGGACCGAAAACTGATGTCGGCCTGAAGATGATCCAATCCAATCCGGGTACAGCCATAATCCTTTTCTCAGCTTCAAACTTGCTGATACCGTATGGTGTGAATGGCTTTGGTGTAGTTTTTTCACTGATGGGCTCCATCGAAGACGGATCACCCGGACCAATGGCCTGCAGGCTGCTAATGAAAATAAATTTTTTGAATGCAGGTTGTGTTTTCAAAAGAGCCTGGATGAAAAATTCAGTAAACTCTACATTACCCCGATAGAATTCTTCCATCTTGTCAGGTTTTGTGACACCAGCACAATGAATGACATATTCAAAGCCACCTGTTTCTTTAGCAAAATTTTCCAGGCGGGTCACCAGTTTGTCCCTTTCGCTGAATTCAAGATAGAAGCCCTTAGTGCCGCTCTGCAGGAGTTCTTCTTCTGATGGACTGCGATAGCTGCCATAAACTTCATGGCCTCGATTCAAGCCTTCTTCTTG
>JACMLK010000061.1 GCA_014379665.1 Saprospiraceae bacterium
AATTCACATTTAAAATTGCTAAAGACAACCGGAAAACAGCTAAGATAAAGATAGCCGTTGCCAAAGATGTACCCAGAAATGATTATCTGATATTGCAGGCCACTGTTTTCCCTGGTATCAATTTGTTCTGGTTAGGTAGTATAATGATGATGGTCGGACTATTTATAGCATCCTGGGCCAGATTTGTGAAAAAAAATTGAAATAATGCAATCCATATCCATCATAGGAGCAGGGAATGTGGCCTGGCATTTGTTAGAAAGTTTTACGCTGGCAGGGTTGGAAGTTCTTGAAGTATTTGGCAGAAATCCAAAAGATCATGATGCTTTTGAAGCTTTTGGTCATACCGATTATATTTCAGACATCAAAAAGGTCAGTCCTTCAGCAGATATATATTTTGTATGTGTCCGGGATGATGCTATAGAAGATGTCATGAACAGCCTACCGTTCAGACCGGATAATGATCAGATTATCGTGCATACTTCCGGAGCCAGACCATCAACCATTTTAGCCCCTTTTGCCCAGCATTACGGATGTTTCTGGCCTGTTCAGACTATGACTAAGGAAGCCCCTGTACTATCCAATGATTTCCCCGTCATCTTTAATGGTTCTGATAAAGATACTGAAACAACCCTAAGTATGATAGCAGATCTGATAAGCGATAATTTTTTATTGATGTCGGATGAAAAAAAACAGGCAATGCATCTGGCAGCAGTAATAGTCAACAATTTTACAAATCACCTTTACACACTTGCCTCTGATTATTGTATGGAAGAACATATTGACTTTACTTTTCTATCCTCCATTATCAGAGAAACAGCACTCAAAATCAGCCAGCAGGATCCCGGTGAAATCCAGACAGGTCCTGCAGTGCGCAACGACAGACTTACTATCGAAAAACATTTGTCTGCGTTGGAAAAACATCCGGAATTGTACAAACTTTACTGTATGTTCACAGATAGTATTATGAATAAATACCACAGATCATGAGAATTTTAGGAGAATTTGACAAAGGAAATATAAAGATCACCGTGTTCAAAATGAATGAACGTGTCTCGGTTAAGTTTGAGGAAAACTTATTGGAACAAACCTACAAATTCAGAGATGGAAGCCTGATCAATACGTTGACAGATGTACAGAGATTTTGTTCTGATAGTACTATTGATAAAATCAACCGGATCTTTACCGACATGGCTAAAGCAAGATCATATGCAATTGAAGCCATGGTGGAAGGAGAAGAAGAATCCTTTGATGAGATCATATGAAACGATGGACCTCTAAAGTTGTTGAGGACAGTGATCCTGAAGGGAACATACTATGTTAGTAATATATGTCCCCCATTCTTATGATCCCGGAGGTATCAAACAAAACGACCATGTCTTCCGTTTCCTTCATCATCAATGTTTACATCATTGTATAGTACGACTCCTCCGAAGTCGAAAAAATAAATGCATTTATATTTCTAATGTAATGTGACTTCTTTGAAGTCGTTGGGGAAAGTGATCCCGGAGGGATCATACTATGTAAGAAAAAAATGTCCCCCCCATCACATGATCCCGGAGGGATCAAACAAAGTTTCCGAACCGCCGACGTTTAGATCGGGTGTTCCGGTGAGGGGTCTAGAAGATCATATGAACTTGATATGATGATCGAATCACATCCAAATCTCTCTTTTATTCCAGCAAATTATTCTCCATTGCTATCCTTATCAAGCCAACACTATTACGTGCATTGAGTTTTGAAAGAAGGCTGCTTCGATGTGATTCCACCGTCTTAAGACTTATAAAAAGACTGTCAGCGATCTCCTGAGTCGTAAACTCCTGAGCAATAAGTTTAAGCACTTCTTTTTCTCTTCTGGACAATTTGGGGAAAAAGGCACTATTTTTTGAAGATGCTTTGCGTTGATTCATGAGTCCTTTCATGATGGTCTCTGTGACATCTTTTGAAAAATATGAATCGCCTCCTGCAATAGTTCTTATCGCTTTAAGAAGCTCTTCCCTTCCTGTATTTTTAAGAATATATCCTTTCGCTCCATTATTGAGAATTTCAGAAACAAAACTCTCTTCATTAAACATAGAAATAGCAAGCACACTGACTGAAGGATGATGCAGATTTAATTCTTTACATACTTCAATACCACTCATACCGGGTAAATTTACATCAAGCAGTATGATGTCCACATTGTTTTTTTTGACAAATTCAATAACAGAGGGACCATCATAACAACTACCTACTACCAGCATATCCGCTTCAACTTTAAGAATAGATTCAATTCCATCTACAAACATAGTATGATCATCTGCTATTAATATATTTATCATTTGTGTAATATTGAATGTTTTGATTGATAAGGATTTTCTCATACAAAGTTACGGTGAAATTCTCTATAAAACTTCGGGTAAACCCCCAAAAATAAAAATCCGTGTTTACTATGATGTTTAGATTTTCTATTGGTCGCATCTTTGTAATGTCAAAGTTTAAGAAAAAGAAGTTAGTTGAAATAATAAATAATAACTAAAAAATACTGATGAAGGAGAAGATTTTGGATTTCAGAACTTTTATAACTGTCATATTAGTTTTAATCAGCCTCATGGGGCAAAATATGATTGAAATACCAACAGGAAAGGCTGATACCCAAAATCTCAACTTCATCGATCAGACAGACGAAGAAAATAACGGATGCTGATAATAGAACACCACAAGGATTGAGTCTTGGTTTGGAGTATGTCTAGATATCAATATTGGAATTTTTACATACTCTTTTTAGAATAAAGTGAAGCGTTAAAGAATGAGTCACGTGATATTTTTTCTCTTTTAGGTTTACGGAATGAGCAATATAAGAGTTGGGTAATGGTACTCGGGAATGTAGAAAGTATTAAATGAAATGAGGCAAACAATATAGTGGGTCAGAATCATTAATTTAATAACCAAAAAGTATTTTTTTTTGTGTTCCTTTTTTTCAAATGAAAATATTTACCCTTTAGCATATTATAAAATAATGGTTTTGAATTTATTATTTTAAAATAAACTAACCCCAAAATACCTGCCCAACTCGAATATTGATCATAAAATTCATAAAGAACAGAAATTATACATGAGCGATTAAGCTCTGCCTATATAAAAGATGTAAATACTCATTGGGATTTGACTGTTGCATTAAAAGTAAAAGCTCTCAAAAAGTTGAGGGCTTTTCTTATTTAAGGCGGTATAGTACAGTTATAGTACTTACATTTGCAGTATGTAAACAAATTGTGCAAAATAAAAATAAAGCGTTTTGTTCTAAGTTCTTATTTCAGAACTGGTGCCATATTTTTTAATCACGACTAAAATGAAACCGTGGTGACACCAATACAAAACTGTTCGAACC
>JACMLK010000062.1 GCA_014379665.1 Saprospiraceae bacterium
TACTGATGGTGCTGGACATTTTGTCAAGATGGTGCACAATGGTATTGAGTACGCAGATATGCAGATTATCAGTGAAATCTATCACGTCTCTAAAAGTATTTTGGGACAGTCTAATCACCAAACTGCTGACATGATGCAAAAATGGCAAAAAACCATGCTTAAGAGTTATCTGCTGGAAATCACTATAGTTATATTAAGATATGAAGATAAGGGAGAGCCTCTACTGGAAAAAATTCTGGATGTAGCCGGACATAAAGGTACCGGACAATGGACCATCAACGAAGCGCTCCAATTTGGTATTGCTATACCAACCATTACAGCAGCTATGAATGAAAGAATCATCTCAGGAAACAAGTCTCTTCGAAGTAGCCTTTCTGATTTAAGTATTCATACTGATAAAAATAAAGGCCGGATAACAAAAAATATGTTAAAAGGCGCTTTAATCTTTTCCCGTCTTGTAGCACTGGCGGAAGGTATTCATCTTATACAATATGCTTCTAAACATTACAAGTGGCCTATTGATATTGCTGAAGTAGCTCAGATATGGCGGGGTGGTTGTATTATAAGATCAGAAATGCTACTGTATGTTAAACGAGCTTTCAGTATAAATAATGAAGTTAATCACCTTTTCGAAATACCCGAAATTGCATCTCTTTTGTTGCGGTATAAGTCAGAAACTGAGAAACTTCTTTCCATCCTGATTAAATGTGATATTTCTAGTCCTTCTATTTCTGCCGCACTGAATTATTATAAATCAATGCACACCTCATATCTTCCCATAAATCTTATTCAGGCTCAAAGAGATTATTTTGGTGCACATACATACAAAATAGTGGAGAAGGGAGAAACCATTTATCATACAAAATGGGGAAAATAACCGATGGATTATCAATTACTTTTATCCCTTGCCGGTGGAATTTTCATACTCTTATTTCTTATTCTGAAATGGAAGACCAATGCCTTCATTGCTCTTTTAGTAGCCAGTATTGCCATTGGTATTTTCGCAGGTATGCCTCCCGAATCTATTATTGAGAATATCACCAAAGGCATGGGAAGTACATTAGGGTTTGTGGCTACTGTGGTAGGTTTAGGTGCCATTTTTGGTGCCATCCTTGAACATTCGGGTGCAACAGCCATACTTTCGGAATACCTTTTGAAAAAGTTCAGTATCAAAAACTCAGGTATAGCCTTGTCAATGGCTGGTTTTCTGATAGCTATTCCCGTTTTTTTTGATGTGGCATTCATAATACTTGTTCCTGTATTATATGGTTTACAAGCCAAAACAGGAAAGTCATTGCTTTATTTTGCACTTCCCCTGCTCTCAAGTCTGGCCATCGGCCATGCTTTCATACCACCAACTCCGGGACCAATTGCTGTTGCGGAGATTATCAATGCCGATTTAGGCTGGGTTATATTATTAGGCATATTGGTTGGGTTACCCACAACCATTATTTCAGGGATAATGTTTGGCAAATTTCTTTCTGATAAAATATTTGTAGCATCACCCAAACTGCCTGAAATACCTGAAATATCAAATGAAAAAACTAAACCTTCCGTTTTTGCAATAATAGCATTGATTATCCTTCCTTTGATACTGATAGTATTAAATACAGTAACAGATAGTATTTATAATTCAAATATACCTTTATGGGTAAAAATTATTGGTTTTATAGGTCATCCCTACACTGCATTGCTTATGACTACATTTCTGTCTGTTTACTTTCTGGGTACCAGATATGGCATGACGAAGATTCAATTACAGGAGATCAGCCTCAGGGCGCTTGGCCCTGCCGGTATCATTATCCTGATCACTGGTGCAGGAGGTGTATTCAAACAAATGTTGGTTGAAACAGGAGCAGGTGTGATGCTCGCCAAATCAATGGCAGGCTTTAATCTGTCACCCCTTTTGTTGTCCTTTATTTTAGCTTTAATCATAAGGTTATTACAAGGTTCAGCTACTGTGGCTATGATCACATCCGCCGGAATGATGGCCCCGATTATAGCTCAAATGTCTGTTTCACCACCACATCTTGCATTAATGGTGCTCAGTATTGCCGCCGGCGCGACCGGATTTTCTCATGTCAATGACAGTGGATTCTGGTTGGTGAACAGGTATCTCGGAATGACTGAATCACAGACATTAAAGACCTGGACTGTCATGACTGGTGTCATTTCCATAGTTTCCATGATATTTATCAGTCTGATTAGTCTGATATGGTGATTAAAATAACTCTGAAAAGTAGATTTTAGCGGCGTTTTGACACATTGCGCTTCTGAGAAATGCTAACTATTGAAGCTATTGCAAGCCAAGTTGTTTCTTTAATTTCAATGAAAGTTTATCTTTTACCAATTCATAAGATTGCTTAATGTACTTATGCCAGTCAGCTTTTTTCATTTGATTAATATCCTCAATCAAAACCCATTTGTATTTGGCGACATAAGGTGCGGGTTTGAATCCGGGCCAACTACAAATTTCTTCAAATTCCTCATCTCTGACTTTGAATGAAGCTGTCGTAGGAGATTGGTCAAGCTCAACCACGCAAAACATTTTTTCTCCAACCGAGAAAACCAGATCATGTTTCCATTTAATATCCTCTGTCACCCCTGGCATTTGCCGACAGATATTTTGTATTTCTTCAATGGTCACTTCCTTAATTTTTATGCTACTGTCTTTACAAGATGCTTGCAAATCACTGCCAACGCTTGTATTACTTGATATATATTCGTAAATACCACAAATTTATCTTAAAATTTCAATCAATCCAACTGACTTTCAGCCTATGTTTGTTCACAACCGAGCAACGGTTATTTCTTGACTACAATTGTCTTTACGACCATATCTGCTATTCGCTGTTTTTTATTATTTGTCAAAGCTATGAAGATTCCTACAAAAATACATAAGTCGACTATGTCAAAAAAGTGGCGCATGAGAGATATCCAAAATGTTGTTTCTGTGTAATCTTCTTTAACAACTTTTATTCTTATGATGCGTTTCCCAAGAGTTTGTCCAGTTCGATACTCAGTTAAGGAGATAAGAAAAACCCAGGTCAGCCACCATAAAATCATTACGTAGATAGGGAATGCAAGTCCCACACTGAATCCGGATCCGCTATCACTTCTAAAATTTTCAGTTTTCAAAAAAAGCAAAACAAAAGCAGTGCTAAGTAGTGCAAAAACCAGAAAATCAAGCATTAAAGCAATGACCCTTTGTCCAACCGATGCAATTCTCATATATAACTTCATTGACTATTCAAAAATTCTCTTGTAGTAATTGCAGTTGTACTTTTCATTGTTACATGCTGGGTGTTTTAGTTAATTCATTTTTCCTTCTCTATCTCAAATTCGTTTCAGTCTACAACGACACGAAACCCTTCTTATTCTTATTCTTAGCCTTATCTTTAATCTTATTCTTTACTGTATTTCAATTGTTTAATTTCACTTATCTGTATAACAGGCTGAATATTAGTGTATTTTTTTATGTCACTGATAATGGCATCTCTGTTTTGTGCTATCGCATTATTATATGCAGCAACATCATTTATATAAAAATAACCTATAACCACAAAAGGCACTTTATCATTAGGAGTTCTGCCGGCTATGCCTTTATCAATTTCATACAATTTTAAATTCTTGCCTAAAAACCCAGCTACCATAGGCATGTGTTTATTTTCATAATAGTCCATGTCAAAAGTTCTATCTTCTCCATTCGGATAAAGTATGGCTACCTTAAACATCCCGGTTTCCGGTGAAGAGTGTTTCAATTGAGTGGTTTTGCAACTTATCAAACTTACAAAGGCGAAGA
>JACMLK010000063.1 GCA_014379665.1 Saprospiraceae bacterium
ATAAATATATTACCTATTTAAGTATTGGCCTGATTATTAATGCATTATCATTAAAAATGTATTTAAAACCTTTTACATTCAAGTAATTTTAATAGCTTTGTGTCATATTGCAATTAAATATGGCTGACATTCTTACATTCCTCATTATAGGGTTTTTTATTTCATTATTGTTTCTAAATGTGTATTTCAGGGTTAAAGTTTTTAAGGTATATAAAACTCTTGTACAGAATAAAATAGAGTTTAACTCATCACACATATTCAGCAAACAAAAAATGGAAACCGAAATCCTTCCAAAATATCCACTCTATAAAAATGACATATTGAGCTTTGCCGGCCACATTAAAAAATCGATTCTCATTGCTGTTATTTTAGTATTACTGATCACAGTAATGGGAATTATTCTGAAAAATAATTAAATTATGATCAATTGAAAATAGGATTGGCAGGAGTGGGGCACTTGGGTAAAATACATCTGAAATGCCTGAAGAATACAAAATTTGATTTTATTGGTTTTTATGATCCCGATGTTATACTAAGGCAAAATCTGGATGAGATTGGGATTATTGCTTTTGACAGTCTGGAGAGCATGATTTCGCAGGTAGATTGCGTGGATATTGTAAGTCCTACGGTACACCATTTTGCTATTGCAAAACAGTCGATTATAGCAGGCAAGCATGTTTTCATAGAAAAGCCACTGACTGAAACACTTGAACAGGCAGAAGAATTGGTCGCTTTGTCCATATTGTTTGGCGTTAAAGTTCAGGTAGGTCATGTGGAGCGTTATAACCCTGCCATCAGATCTTTGCGAAATATAAATTTTAAACCCAAATTTATTGAAGGTCATCGTTTAGCCATGTTCAATCCACGTGGTACTGATGTATCAGTGGTACTTGATCTCATGATACATGATCTGGATATAGTTTTGAGTATGGTCAAAGATGAAGTAACAGAAGTAAGGGCTAATGGGGTAAGCATTGTTAGTAAAACACCTGATATCTGTAATGCAAGGATAGAGTTTAGTGGTGGGGCAGTTGCCAATTTGACTGCAAGTCGGATCAGCCTTAAAAACATGCGAAAGTTGCGTATTTTTCAGGAAGATGCTTATATCAGTCTTGATTTTTTAGAAAAGGAAGCTCAGGTGGTCAAAATCGAAGAAAATGATCTGAACGAAGATTTTTCAGGGATGACCATACATACAAATGACGGTTTGAAACGTATTATTATTGAAACACCTGAAATAATGAAAAACAATGCCATAGAAGAAGAGTTGAATGATTTTTATGAAGCAGTAGTTGGCCATTCAGAAGTTTTGGTGACGATTCAGGATGGATTGAGGGCACTTAGCTTAGCTCATATCATCCAGCAAAAAATAAATGGGTTGTAATGAGCAGAAAATATATATGTATTATTAGCCTGGCAAATGCATTGTTGCTAATCTCCTGTGGATTAACTGATAACCAAAATCCAGTTCCCTCATTTATAGATTTAAAAGAGCCTGTAGTTCTTCTTAAAGGAGGACCTGATCTATATGATACGCACAAAATTACTGATGTTTGGGTATTTGCAGATGGACAGATATTAGGTGTCTTCCCATTGCCTGCCAAAGTACCACTGGAAGTGCAGGATTCAGATGTGGAGATAACAATTTTAGCAGGAATCAGAAATAACGGAATGAATGACATCCCTGTATTTTACCCTTTTTACAAATCAATTGTTAAAACATTAAAGCCTGTAGGGAACGAAATATATCAGATTCCTTTGAATTTTGAGTATTCAGGTAGCGCTTTATTCCCAATTAATGAAGGATTTGAAACCGGCAATTCATTGACTCTTGATTTGGACAATAAACCTTCTACATTCCTTACAGTAACTTCTGATGAAGCAAGTGCAGGAATTAAGTCAGGTATGATAACGCTTACAAATGAACAGCATTTTATTGAAATTGCATCTGATGCAGCAGTTAGAGACGGTCAAAATTCCAGAGGTGCAAGTTATATTGAATTGGACTACAAAGGAGATGGTGAAATTTCTGTGGGTTTGGCTAAAACCCAGGGTTCTCTGATTCTGATTGAATATGTATTGTTTGTACCCTGCAAACAGAATTGGAATAAAATATATATTGATGTGACAGATAAACTTTCTGTGAAAGATTATGATGAATATCGTATTGCATTGGGTTTCCGAAGGACCAGTACAAGTGACACTTCCAAAATCTATATTGATAATGTTAAACATGTTCATTTCTGATCACTGATGGGAGAACAAAGGAAACTGGAATTATTTGTATACAGAACGGGAGATTTTCTTGCCGCTCTTATTGCATGGTTTCTTTTCTTTGCTTATCGAAAACGCATTGAGTTTCCATCGATATCTTTCTCTGAAATATTTTCTGACAACAAACTTTGGCAAGGTTTGGTTTTGATACCTGTTTTTTGGGTAATTATTTATTCCATATTTGATAAGTACCATGATATTTACAGATATTCAAGACTTGAAACTCTTAAAAGTACATTCTTTACTACCTTTTTAGGTGTATTGCTACTGTTTTTTACAGTCCTTATGGATGATGTGGTGTTGAAATATACTTCATATCTATCCTTATTCATACATCTATTTTTGCTGCATTATATCATTACTTCTTCTTTCAGAATGATCATACTGACCGTAGCCAGCAGAAGACTAAAAGCTGGAAAAGTTAGTTACAATACCCTTATCATTGGTGGGGATAAAAATGCAGTAGATTTGTATGAAGAAATTAGAAACAGGCCATATAGTTTGGGCCACAATTTTGTAGGATTTATTGATAGTAATGGACGGAGTAACAACCACCTGGATCAGTATCTTCCAAAATTGGGAAAATTATCAACGCTCGAAAACGTCCTGCATCAAAAGAGAATTGAAGAGGTAATCATTGCAGTTGAAACTTCCGAACATGATAAATTGAAAGCCATCCTTGATGCGCTTTTTGATTATTCTGATCAGATGCTCATCAAAGTTATTCCTGATACCTATGATATTATGCTCGGCACGGTCAAAATGAGTCATATTTACGGGGCAGTACTGATCGAGATAGAACAGGAATTAATGCCAAACTGGCAAAAAGTGGTAAAAAGAATGATAGATTATTTCATAAGCATTGTGGCAATAATAATTTTATCCCCGGTTATTATAGTGAGTATCATTCGTGTGAAACTATCGTCCTCCGGTCCTGTTTTTTACCTGCAGGAAAGAATTGGCCTGAACGGTAAGCCATTTAATATTATTAAATTTCGTTCAATGTTTGTCGAGGCGGAGAAAGAGGGACCTCAATTATCCAATGACTTTGATGAAAGGGTTACTTCCTGGGGTAAGGTGATGCGCAAATGGAGAATAGACGAGATTCCTCAGTTTTTTAACGTACTGTTTGGTGATATGTCCATAGTAGGACCGAGACCTGAAAGAAAATACTATATTGATCTTATATCAAAGCAAGCTCCACATTATAAGCATTTACTGAAAGTTCGGCCAGGCATCACTTCCTGGGGACAAGTCAAATACGGATACGCTTCCAATGTGCCACAAATGATTCAAAGATTAAAATTTGATATTTTGTATATTGAAAACATGTCTTTGAGTCTTGATATTAAAATTTTATTTTATACTATGGTGGTACTGTTCCAGGGAAAAGGCAAATAATCCCTTATTTCAAAAAAAACTTTAGCCATCATTCATTGTTTATTAAACGTCAATTTATCATTCAGAATGGAAACAATTTATCTGGGAGCCGGGTGTTTTTGGTGCGTTGAAGCGGTTTTTTTAAAGCTTATAGGTGTGCAGCGAGTCAGATCAGGATATATGGGAGGACACATTAAGAACCCATCATATAGAGAAGTATGTTCAGGTATGACCGGACATGCAGAAGTTATCGAAATTGCTTTTGATGAAAAGATGATCAAATTTGATGAAATACTTGAAGTATTCTGGACGATACATGATCCTACCACATTAAACAGACAGGGAGCTGATAAGGGTACACAATACAGATCCGTTATATTCTATACTACCGAAACCCAGAAATCTACAGCGATTTGGTCAAAACAAAATATTGCAACACAATTTTGGGATGATCAGGTGGTCACGGAGATTGTGCCGGCAGGTAGTTTTTATCCGGCAGAAGCTTATCATCAGAATTATTACAATGAAAATCCTGATCAATCATATTGTGCCATAGTGATTCCTCCAAAACTACATAAACTCAATCAAAAATTCAGTCACCTGACAAAGTAATAAAGCATGGCTACCAAATATAATATTTTGACCCCGGAAGAAGAACATGTCATTGTTCATAAAGGTACTGAAAGACCATTTACGGGAGAATATGATAAGTTCTCTGGCAAAGGCATTTTTATTTGCCGTAGATGTAATAATCCGTTGTATTATTCTTCATCCAAGTTTGATTCGGGTTGCGGATGGCCTGCCTTTGATGATGAAATAGAGGGTGCAGTAAAACGGATCACAGATAAGGACGGCAGAAGGACTGAAATATTGTGCAATGTGTGTGACGCCCACCTTGGTCATGTTTTTAACGGCGAGCGATTAACCATAAAAAATATAAGGCATTGTGTAAATTCTCTTTCGATTCGTTTTATTGCGGATGAAAAAGTATAGTTTGTATATAAAAAGTGGGGAACTTTTTATGCTTTACCAACGTTTTTTAGCCTGAACTGGATGATTATTTTGGGTAATTTATGTCACTGTTCTCATTGGTCAAACATCCATTTTCAATTTTAAATGAGTAAATAAAATCAACTTTATGACGTTAACTGAAACAAAACAAAAGGCAAAATCTTTTTTCAAAAGGCTTTTATGGATTCTGCTTATATCCTCCATAGTTTTTTCCGGAGTTTATTATTTCTACAGAACATATACAGTAAGCGAAGGAACGAGAACCGGTACTTTGTATAAAATCTCTAAAAAGGGCAAAATATTTAAGACTTACGAAGGCCAGATTCAATTGGCTGGTTCAACCATTGTATCTAAAGCCAGTACATGGGATTTCTCAGTAGTCGATGCGGAGACCTATGTAAGGTTACAGGAATTCGAAGGTAAGAATGTCAGACTACATTACAAAGAAATGGTCGAAGCTTTTCCCTGGCAAGGTGACACAGATTATCTGGTCTTTCAGGTGGAAGAAGTGAAGTAATTATTTTTGAACAAAAGCATTGCTCCACTTATATTGCATCAGGGAGATTTCCTTATTTATCCATTCATAAGCCTGTTGATGAAGTTCTTTGCCGGTTTTACCAGGGAGTGGTTGTCCAA
>JACMLK010000064.1 GCA_014379665.1 Saprospiraceae bacterium
AAAATAAGTTAAACCTGCGAACGCATATATTTCATCACTTGGTAAAAAATACCACATTCCACCTACTGTGAGATCTGCGTATGTAAAATTATCTTCACCAGTGAGAGCATATGGTTCGGGATCAAAGGAAACGACGTTCGCATAATTGATAGATCTGCGATTAAGTGCTGCCTGCATGCCTAATGTTAAAAAATGATTGCCATAACCACTTAAAGCTTTACTGTATGACGCACAAAAAGCTGCCTGCAGCGTAGAAAAATCAAGGTCACCTGCCTTATCACCAATTACCTGAACCCCTGCACTTGCAAAATCGCCATTTTTTAATATTGCAACAGCACCGTCAGCCGATATAGAAAATGTTTTATAGGGTGCAGCAAAACTCCATTGCTCCCGCACATTGCCAATTACTCTCAAATCCCCGTTAAATAAGCCTGTGAAGGCGGGATTTGTAACTACCGGTGATGAATGAAATTGAGAAAAATGCCAGTCTTGTGCTGTGACGTATAACGACACCTGAAAAAATATGACCAGTGATACGATATGTGAGATAATTTTCATTGTATGATTAGAAAGTCCGAAAATATGCAGAGTTTTTTGATATTTTATTAATGTATCTGATGCTTTGTAACAGCATAAATGCCCCTGAGGGCCTCAGTAATATTATAGCAGGCAGAGTTTTTTGAAGGATGATCATTGTTTGTTGCCTTTAAAATAAATAGTCGTGTGACTTCAAAAACAATTGATTTATTTTACTAATGTAATATTTCCCGGGATCACGGTCTTCGTGCCGTCAAAACAGGTGGCATCAATCATATACACGTATACCCCCGGATTACAAACTACACCATTGTAAGTGCCATCCCAGTGTATGTCAAGGTTTGTGGTTTGAAATAACAGTTCTCCCCATCTGTCATAGATCCTTACCGCATGTACCTCAGACACACCTTCAAAGGTAAATTTAAAAACATCGTTAAATCCATCGTTATTAGGGCTGATAATATTCGGGATATAAAATAAGGTTTCATCACATGTGAGTACACGAACCAAAACAAAGTCTATATCGCTGCAGCCCAGCTCATCCGTGACCTCCAGGCTAAAAATTGTATTTGTACGGGGTGCGACAAGCACAGTTTCACACAGCGGGCAGTCAACTTCCTTCCTGGGCTCCCATTGGTAAAATAATGATCCCCCTGATGAAATAATATCACCTGCAAGTTCAATGGTTTGACCTAATATAATGACGATAGTGTCTTCCGGAATTTCTATATCAGGAGGGCTGGTTATTTCTATCATGGCATCCGCTGAATCATTCAGCAGACCGCATGTTGCATAAATCGTATAGACGATATCATCCAAAGTGGTTGAAACAGGATCTTCCACAAAGGGGTCAGAAAGATAATCAGCCGGTGACCAGTAAAAGTCAATATTGTCTATGCCCAAATCAGTGGTAAATTCGGAATATAATTGGACATCCGCACCGATACACATCAGTGTATCAGGACCGGCATTTAGCATAAGATCTTCTACAATAGTGACCAGAATACTGTCAAAAGAAGAACAATAACCATTGCTTACCTCCACAATATACGTTGTGGTCGTATCAGGGTCTGCTAAAGGATTTGCTATGGAACTGTCACTCAATCCCGCAGACGGGGTCCATATGTATTCTGTGCCTCCGGAGGCCAGCAAAGGAACATTTTGGCCCGGGCAGATTGCGGAATCAGATGTGAGCGCTACTGTAGGATAGGGAAGTACATTTACGTCTACAAACATTGAATCAACACAGCCAAACTCAGTATAAACAAACAAAGAGGTATTATAATAACCGATATCAGTATATGTATGATTAAATGTGGTTGAAAAATCAATTTCATAAGTGTCATCGCCCACATCCCACTGCCACAATAAAATAGGGTCAGGGCTGGAAGAACTATCCGAGAATACAAATATGGTTCCGATGCAGGCAGTGGGGTCCGGCACCTCATAAAATGCTGTAGGATTATTCCCTACTCTTACCGTATCACCTCCATCAATTATATTCAGGCAGGAATTTGTATCAACTAATAATGCCCCCGGATAATAAGCACCTGCGGCAGTGTATGTATAAGGTATCGTAATGGTTTGTGCTGAATCTGAATATACAACATCTGTATTTATTACATCTCCATTGTCAAGATATAAGGTTAGTGTATCAGTGGAAGTTATCGTTAAATAAATTTCAAATGCCTGATCTACGCATAAAGTATCATCACTAAATGTAATAGTTCCATAAGGGCCCGGAACGGTGATAAAACCTTCCTTCAAAATTGTAGATTCACAACCATTACAATCAGTAACTGTCAAACTCACAAAATAAGAACCGGCTTCGAGATAAGGATAGATCGGGTTCGGATCCACTGAAATTCCACCATCTCCGAATTGCCACAAATATTCGCAAATAGAATCAGTGGATGAGGAATTGAATTGAACAAGAGAATAATTACAACTGGCCACCAAAATGTCTGCCCCAAAATCTGCATTTACAGTATCGGTTTCAATAAAAAGGGGCACCACTAATGAGGCAGTACAACCATTTTCATCTGTTACGGAAAGAGATACTGTATAGGCGCCGGATGCATCGTAATCATGAGGAGGATTAGCAAACGTAGAAATCGCCCCGTCGCCAAAATCCCAGAAATAATCCAGTCCGTAACCGGTGGCTTCCTCTGAAAAATATACGATCTGGCCGATGCATGGTATAGTATCGTCAACACTGAAATTTACCGTTGGTTCTCCTGCTGTGATCGTATCAATAAACGTATCTGAACAACCGAATTCGTCAATAACAGTAATCGCAACATCAAATCTGTCATTATAGGTGAATGTATGTGCAACTCCCAAAACATCCGAATAATTGTAGAAAGTATCAACCCCACCATCATTCCAGTCTATGATCCAGGTTGTCAGCTCTCCATAGGCTGAAACGGAAATATCCGTTAAAGAGAAAGTAAATGGAACACATCCACCATCATCATCTACAGAAAACTCTGCAGTTACCTGGCTGATACCAATTGTATCCAAATG
>JACMLK010000065.1 GCA_014379665.1 Saprospiraceae bacterium
CCGCCACCTTTACCGGTGGCGGAAATTTTAATGGCCATATAAGCTTGTTCGGCGAAATACAGCCATTCGGAAACCCGGGATCTGCAGGTCAGGTTCTCAGCAGCGAAGGAAACGGCACGATGAAATGGGAATATCCTGAAAAATTAGGACAGATCATCGAGGTGTCACCGGAAAATTCTGATACAACTGCTTTGAGAGAAATGGGTTATTCTTTGGTAGGTTCTCAACAAAAAGTGGTGAGCAAATCTGGTATTAATCTGGGAAATGCCATACCTCCTGCTAACGGAGGTTTATATTTTGACAAAAAAGGAGAGATGTTTTATGTGTCATCCTTAAATAAAATATTTGTAGTCCCCGGCAATTCACAAGACGTTTATTCTTTTGATCTGAATGATGCTGCTTATGGCTCTATTCAGACTTTTCCGGTCCCTGATTATAATTTAAATATCGAAATCCCAATATTCACAGGAGATAAAATCCTGATCTACCCGCATTTTATTTTTAACTGTATAACAGGGTCATTTAGTACATTTCCATCAAATCCATGTCCTTCCATTACCAACACAAAATCACAGGTTTGGGCCGGAACAAAGTTAGTGTTGTATGGTCCGACAGGAGGATTTACATTTGATCCGGCCACTAATATTTATTTTTGTTTTGAACATCCGAACGGTAATTTTTATTATCCGGGTTGTTCAACTACATGGACGGGAAATCAGGTCATATTTTATGGAGGAATAATATTTTCATCAGGTGATACTGTAAGTGTTGACTATGGTTTTTTATATAACCCATCATCCAATATCTGGAGTGAAGTTGCTATCGGCGGTCCTCAAAGGCATAATCATTTGGGGTTATGGACAGGAAGTGAACTACTGGTAATAGGAGGAAGACTTGATGAAACAGGTTTTGTATTATCCGACATAGATCAAATTTATAATCCGGTTACCTATACCTGGAACGCTGGTCACATTCCATCATCTGCTTTGCTCCTGACAAATTCACTAACCAAAGGAATACTTGCCAATAATAAAATATTTTTCTTTAATCATTCCAGTTATGAAGATTATTCAAACATTAAAATTTTTAATAAGTATTTCAATGCAACGACCCTTCAATGGATAAGCTATACTCCCGTTTATATCCATCAGAATTTAAAACTGTTTACCTTACCTGTAAAGGTGAACACTGATATTCACTATTATTCAAGCAAAGATGATATAGTGTGCGGATCAAATGGTGCAAATCAGGGTTTCGGCCATATCATGGAAACCAATACGCCTCCCTATATTATGCCTGCCTGGAATGCCAATATTTTTAATGAAACCAAAAAAGAAAGCAACAATCAATATGTACTCGTTTTTGGCAATTTAAATGCCGCCTGGCTTTATAATGCAGATAAAAATAAATGGCAAAAAACAACTTCGACAAATTTACCATCTGACAGAACAGGATATGGGATGAAAGCAATTTCAGGAAGTAGCAATTTTATGGTTTGGGGTGGTAAAAACGGGTCAAACTTTTATAATGATGGAACTATCTATTATGCCGCATCAAATATCTGGTCTGTGATGCAAACCGCCAATGCACCATCTCCAAGAGAAAATCACAATCTGGCGATGAGTAGTACAGATGCCATGGTATGGGGAGGAAATATGAACAGCACCCAATACTATAATGGAAAAATTTACAATATAGCAACGAATATCTGGAATAATGTTTCTACTGTCAATGCTCCGACTGTACAAGGTAACTTAGAATGGTATGTCGATAAATTTATTCACGTGAGTACGAATGGTTGCAAGTTTTATTTACCTGGGTCCAATACCTGGGTTAATGGTAATCCTCAGGCAAGACCAGGGGTTTGGACCGGAAAGTACTTAGTTAATATAAATAATTTTTATGATCCCGGAACAGACATGGTGAAACCGCTAGACAAAACTGAACTCAATGTGCATCAAACTGTTGGTTATGTCATTAGAGTGTATGATGAAGATAACATTGTATTTATAGAAGATTATTTTGGCAGTCTGGGCTTTGCTGAGGTTTTAAATCTTACAACTTGTACTATTAGTTATCTTCCGCTAAAACAGGCATTTCATGAGAATGCAAACATTATGGGTGAGATATTTAAAATACCAACTAATAAAAGACTTTTATTTTCCAGGCTCAAATCCCAATCGTGCCCGGGATTCATTGAAGAATCAATACAGCGATTAGATAACACCTCCAGTCCTACTATGAAAAATATTAATATAAAGTCTTTGGTATACCGCAGAAAATAAAATTGATTATGATTTACCTTGTAAAATATTGAACTTGGGTTTATTCCCAAAGTTTATGACTTCGTCATTGAATTTGCTTTATAATAAGTTAGGTTAGACTCCAGGTAACCACCTTTAATATTTTCACATCATCATGTGACAGTCCAAAATTGCAATAGAAATAAATCCAATATAATTTTGAACCTTAATAAATATACATTCCATACCATGAGGAAGTTAACCATTTTATGCGCATTTTTAATGTTTTCTTCAGTCTCTGTTGAAGCACAAAATATAGGCATCAATAATTCAGACCCGCAAGCTGCCTTAGACATCAATGGCGCCATGCGAATAAGACCATTGACATTTGATGTCACTTCAGGAACGCTGGCTATTACAGGAAATGAAGGTTTTGTAGTACTGACAGGAACACCAACCATGGATCCTGTTTTAGATGTGACTGCCCCTTTCACAGGTGTAAAAATGATCATTCGCAATTCTACTTTAAGAACTTGTTTATTTCCGGAAGGAAATAAAGATATACTGTCAGGATCAGTGTGTGAATATTTATTTGACGGTGTACAATGGCAGTGTATTGCTTCTAATATTAATCATAATGTCTGGAATCTGGATGGCAATTGGGGCACAGATACTATGACCCAGTTTATTGGAACAAAGGACGATAATGTGGTGAAGTTTAAAGTGGATAATACTGAAAAAATGAGACTTACACAGGAAGGATTGAAAATTACTAACGACAATACCATAGAATTTGGATACGGCATAGAAAATAAGCCCTTTGGAAATGGAAGGATTGTATATAATAATTTTAGTCCATACCCTGCATTGGATATATATGGCGGAGGAAATGCTTTTGATGGATATGACAGGAGAATCACCATGTGGGCTCAAGGTGGCACCACTTTTACCGGAGGCGGAAGTTTTAATGGCAGTGTAAATGTGTTAGGTGAAATAAAACCAGGCGGAAATACTGGCACAGCGGGTCAGGTGCTCACCAGTACCGGGAACGGAACTATGCAGTGGGCAACACCAGGTTCCAATTCGGGTTATAAATATGCAAAAACGATTTCTCAATATGGGGCGGCCACCTGGACTGTACCCCCGGATGTGACGGAAGTTATGATTGAACTTTGGGGTGCGGGAGCCGGGTCAAATGGGGTGGCAGGAGGGATTAGTGGTCATTACGGTAGAGTTGTCAAAGCTGTAGCACCATATTCTACCCTAAATTTCAATATCGGCAAAGGTGGCAATGGAAGTGCATTGGGCATAACTTCCGGAGGCCCTACGGAGGTCAATTTTCCAGGAGGTGATTTTCTTCATGTGAAGGGAGGAGATGTATTTTATACTGATTTTCTATTACTTGGAAACCCAACTTTTCCGGTTTCAATTACAAATATAAACAACGCGATAATGTATCCCGGTAATCTTGGAGAGGCAACCACACATCAGTATGGACAAAAAAGTGAAACTATATTTACAGAATATATTTATTTTGGTTATGGTGGTATTCCACCATGCATTGAATATAAATTTCCCAAAGTTGCAGGTTTTCAGTACTATGAAAATGGTACCTTAGTTCAAAATGTACCTTACCAACCTTTTTCTTATCCGGCATGTGGTGGAATGGCCACTGGCACAAATACTGGCTTGTATGGAGGTGATGGAATAGCTATAATTTGGTGGAATGAACCATCAGGCAACTAGAAAGCTTAAAACGACTTTTTCATAGGTTTTAATTACAAATAATAATCTATTACACTGCTTTCTTAAAAGAAACCATTACACCACATAATGTGATAAGACAAATACCAACAAGACTGAAAGTATCAGGAAAAGCATCTCCCAGCAATGTACCAAAAATGATCGAAAATATAATATTACTATAGCCAATTGCCGCAATGACACCGGTCTTTTGAAATGAAAACGCTTTTGTAAGAAATATCTGTCCAATTAATGCTGCAATGCCCAATGCAAATATAACCGGATACTGCCTTCCCGTGGGCCATGTAAATTGACCTATCACAAAGTCAAACGACTCAGAAGTAATAAAATTCCCAATCGTTAGGGAAATTATTGGTAATATAATTCCGGACAGCATAAAAGATAAAATAATAGCCCTTTGATCATAATATTCACTTAATCCTCTGATACTCAGATATGCCATACCTGTCATAAGCGCGTTGGAAAGACCTATTACATGATGTTTGGCGGTTAATGCCGATGTATCTACTGAAGGAAGGAAAATAAAACAAATACCCAAAAATCCTAAAATTATCGCCACCCATTCACGAATTTTAAGATGTTCTCCCAAATAAAAGAAAGCAGCTACAGCCAGAAAAACAGGATAGGATTGTTGATAGGTGATAGAAATAGCCAACCCAATTTTTGAAATTCCGTAAAAAAATGAATACAACGCCAGGGTGCCTATGATACCCCGGAAAATTAAGAGCATTGGTTTACCTCCCTTCTGACGAAGTGGCGTTACCCGTATTGACCATATCATAAAGACCACACCAATCAGGTTTCTGAACAATACTAGTTCTATAGGATTGATGTCATCTCTGAGATATCTGGCACAGGCTCCTGTAAAAGCAAAACAAAATGAAGCGATGAACATGTAGAGAATCCCCCGATGCTGATTGGCTACATCAGTCATTTATTTATCTATGACTACCTTTTGATAAATTTACGATAGATGGCTTTTTTCCCATCTGATAACTTTATCAGGTAAATTCCGGACTGTATATGTTGAATATCCAATGAAGTTATGATGTTACTTATTGGTAAGTAAATTAATGCTCTACCTGTGATATCCATAAGCGTGCATTTGGTGTAGCTTACTTTTGTATCCACCATTTGAATATTGACTAAATCGTTTGCCGGATTTGGATAGATCAATACATTATTCAATTCCAAACCATCAACAGTACCCGAAGGAATCGCAGCATCCACATTGATAATAAAATCTGTGATGGTCACCCATCCTCCCTGTCCGTCTGATACTGTAAAACTGAATGAGTCGTCATCTTCTGTATCAGCGGTATGAATATATTTTAAATCAAACTTGTCAATGTTGTTCTGCGTAAACAGACTTCCGGCATTCATTGGTATGTCATTCAAAGAAAGTATGCCGTTTACAGGTGCTTTAACCAGCGTGTACTTAAGTTCTTCTGCTGTGTTATTCTGATCTTCCGAAAGCAGTAATATCCTGTCAATGCTTCTCTGATCTTTAGGATGAATATTAAGGACTTCATTTCTGGTGAGCACAGGGGGATTGAGTACGATATTGGCACATAATTCAAGATCAAAACCTTGAAATCTTCCACCTTCACCGGACGCCCTGTCCTCAATTCTCATAATCCATGTCCCTTTCATTGATTCTCCGTTAAAGGCATTTAATGGGGATTCGGGTCTGTATATTTTACCTGTATTGATTGGACATTGAAAATAATCATTGGACTGATCATCCACACCCACATTAAACCCCTTATTAGTTCCGCATTTTCTACTCCAAAGCATCACTTCTTTACCGGATGGGGCCACGAGAAAAGCCACAAGATCCCCGGACCTTTGATGATCTCCTCGTATATTTTTTACATTGATATCACTAATAATACCATCACTAAAGACTACCAAAGGAGCTTCAACTTTTGGCATACCCGATGTGGAAATATTCAATATAATATCTCCGGTTTTGGATACATTACAATTGAGTGCTTCCGTATTAAAGGCAGAAATTGTAGACCAGTCACCATAACCGCACGCATTGGAAGAACGTACACGCCAGTAATAAATGGTCGCCTTATCAAGAAAAACATTTGAGTTGTATGTATTATCTGTTTGTGTTCTTTTAATGACTATATGTTCAGGTTTAAAATCGGGAGAGGATGCAACTTCCAGCTCATACGAAGTGGCGTCATCTTTTTTTGCCCAGGTATATTTTTGCACAGGGGGTAAACCGCTAATCCCATTTTCAGGTGTAAGTAACTCAATATTGCTCAAATCTGTACTTGTGATTTTGAGTTGAAGTGTACGATCTATCGTATCAATTCCTTCTACATATGATCTCACCACTATGAAATAATCGGCTGTACCTGTTGTACCCGACAAATCAATACTCAACTCAGTACTCTCTCCGGGTTCAATTTCATTACTGGAAAAAGTAGCAATAGCCCCTATAGGTAAACCAGATATGACTTCAAACCTAATATTTTCAGTCAGGCCGGCAAGACCTGTGGTAGTGAATTCATAATTTACTCCTTCCGGCAAACAGGAAGCAGTAATTGTTTCAGCTATATCCATAAAAAATGAAGGCGTTTCCGGAAGGTCAATTCGGGAATTAAATAATCCGGTAGTCATAAAAATATTTTCAGTGGCTTTTACCACTATTCTTGCTCTTGTATTAGTTTTATTTGGTACTATGATCACTTCCTGACCATCATTTGGGGTAGATTTGGATACAAGAACCAAATTTTCACTATTGAAATCAAGGCTGTTATTATATGACATATAAATATCTACATATTTACAATTTACAGGTGCCTTATCCGTATTGGCTACATCCCAGTTCACATTGAGTTCCTTTCCAACTTTCAACTTATAATCGAGTATAGGATAAGTCAGTTTAAAGGGACCTGCATTTTCAGCCACTTTAAAATTCATTTCTTCCCAAACAGCTGCAGTCCCCATTGGATTATTATCTCTGACCACAAACCTGAAAGTCAGATCTCTGCCATAGGTAGGTAACAACTCGGTTTTATCTGTAAACTGCCCGTTAAGTATTCTGGAGACATTGGGAAAATATCTGGATGTACTGGATGTCGGACTTAAGGATCTGAAAATTGGCGCGTTCCCTGTTGGTGATCCAAGCGGACTTGAAGTCTGATTATCAAATTGATCCCAATTATAGGTCATGATATCTCCGTTTTCATCCACAGCGGATGCCTGCAGGAAAAAAGGAGTACTTTTTGGTATAGAAAATCCATTTTTGTACGGTAGATTGATGACCGGAATATGATTATTGATATCAATTTTTTCTGCACATTCATAAGCATCTGATCCAGCGGTATTCGTAAAACTAAGGATCTGCTCCAAAGTGACAACATGGTAATAATCATCTCTAGGTATGCCAAGATTATCACTCCCGCAGGCTCCGGCATATCCCATTATAGTTGATCCGCTGCCGGGTTCGAAAGCTGTTCCTAAAGAGAGCTGATCTGTGTCTCCGCAGTGATTAAAAGTATGACCTGCTGTCATCTGATGTCCGACTTCATGGTTGAACACCAGTACAATTCCATTACTGATCGAAGGACTATTGTGGCATGTGACACCGGCCCCTTTTCCGGGAGTACATATATTTCCACCTGCCACTCCACCTACATCATAACAAACAGAAAATACATGACCAATTTCATATGATCCCCCACCCACTCTTCCATTGAGAATGTTGGTATTCTGACCTAAAATAGATAATCCCTGATCCGGGTTTGTATATGGGTCTGTTTCACCATCCAAAAAAATAAGTTCATCATTTTTTGCTATTAATACCGCTGTTAACGATAGCTCCGTTTCAAACACAATATTAGCCCTTTCGACAAAAGTGACCATATCTGCCAATGCTTTTTCTTTTGTAACTCTAATTGCACCCCATTCTCCCGTACAGCCCAGCGCCAGACGGTACTTTCTCAATTCCATCATACCATCAGGATTTCTGTGACTATGCCCTCGTCTATCTCTTTGTGACTGGAGCATAAATTCTTCAGTTGTACCGCAAAGTACTCTATCACGGAGACTGTTGTCCAAATGATCCGCAGTATAATAGCTGATATAATCATCTTGATTCCTGTTGCTGTAGGGATCAATGTATGCCATACCCCGCGGTGTTTTGATGGAGGCATGAAATCCATTGGGTCCTGTTCCAAACCTTGCAATCACAAGTTTATTTTCAATTTGGTAACCTTTATATGATTTGATGGAAGGATATCTTTGTGCAAGTTCCTTTTCCATCATTGGAGCTTCCCATACTGCAAATTTCACAAGACTACCATCAGGCATCGGAAGCTCCATCGTAGTTTGAGATCGGCCTGAGATTTTTGAAAATTCCATAGGTGCACTCTCCAGTTGTTTTAGAAAGTGTGCCGCATTAAATTCAAAAGTCACATATTTCTGAGGAATAATATCTCTGGTGTCATCACTTCGAAGTGAGATCGAAGACTCATTAATTCTCTTCCAAACATCCTGAGAAAAAATCAATGATGGTAAAATAGATAAAAAGATAAATAAAAATCTGTATTTCATGGCGAACCTTTTAATTTTAGTGCTGTAAAAGTAAAAAAAATATAGGTGGATCATTATATTTTTATGATAAATAATTAAATATGTACCAACACGGACAAATAAAAGATTACAGACTCATTTTTCTTAGTTAAAAATTAAAGTAAAATAAA
>JACMLK010000066.1 GCA_014379665.1 Saprospiraceae bacterium
TACCAATTCAATAGGATGTACTTCCATCTGTGAAATCGATGTTGAATTTTTAGGTAATATCAGATCAAATAACATTCAGGTTAGTCAGATTAAATCACCTTTGTATATGAAGTCATATCCAAATCCTTTTTATGCTGATGCTACCATTGAATTTAAAACAAACGAACATAATACCAATGTGCTGATTGAATTGTATGCCTTGGATGGCCCTAAGATTTCTACTTTGTTTGATGGAAAAATAGAGAAAGATGAATTGTACAAAACAATCATACATGGTGAAAATCTGAAGGCAGGAGTTTATGTATATAAAGTGACAACCGGCGATCAACTGATCTATAATAAAATTGTATTTATAAAATAATATTAAAAAAAAATGCCACTGATATCAGGGGCATTTTCTCATTTTGTACAATCGGAGATATGATAGTTCATCAGGTTTGCAAGTCTTACTTAACAGATAAACAGGGTACTCCAATTGTGCCATTTTAATTTTGTAATGGTAATTAATCCCAGTGGAAATATCCACATAGAGCAGTCAACGAAAGAAAATATGGAGAAATTTACCTCCATCTATATGTATTCAACTGAATTTGTGAAAGGATTTTTGCGTGAACGTGAAGCGACAAGTTGGGCTATAAGAAGATATTTTGAGAAAAGAAAAAGATATTTACAGGTGGAAAAATAAAGCATTTAAGTATAATTAATGATTTCGGTATGGTGAGAACTAAAAAAAACAATTTAAAACAAGTGTCAGATGATGAAAATAAAGATTCTATTTTTATAGATATCGCCAATGGTTTCATTTTTATAAAACTGATATTTAAGGAAACTTTCTCTCTGGATTTTGAATTCAAGGAATTTCTATACCAGTGTTATCAAATCGGCTATAAAACCTTGCCCCTCATAGCCGTGACAGGTTCCATCATGGGTTTAGTGTTGACCATTCAATCAAGGCCGGTCCTGGCAGAGTTTGGAGCAGTGACTATGTTGCCAGGTATGGTAGCTGTCTCGTTGATCAGAGAAATGGGCCCCGTCATCACAGCGCTCATTTGTGCAGGAAAAATCGGATCAGGGATAGGTGCAGAAATCGGTTCGATGAAAGTAACGGAGCAAATTGATGCCATTGAAGTATCATCCACCAACCCCATAAGATATCTTGTGGTCACCAGGGTACTGGCAGCCGCTACCATGATACCGATACTTGTGTTGTATGCAGATGCACTTGGCATATTGGGTAGCTGGGCAGGTGCCAACATCAAAGGTGAAGTTTCGTTGATTCTCTTCCTTTCTCAGGCATTCAGTCATGTAGAGTTCATAGATTTCTTTCCTGCCTTTGTAAAAACCATTTTTTTCGGCTTCCTGATTGGTGCGGTAGGTTGTTATAAAGGATATCACGCCGGAAACGGGACTGCCAGCGTTGGTGTTGCAGCACATTCATCGGTCGTACTGGCTTCCCTGCTGATCATCGTGGTCGATGTGATCGCAGTACAAATTACAGATATGATGTTATGAAGCAAAATACGCAAAAAGAACACATGAATACATTGCCCGACTCTGTTGACGCACAAAATCCTGTGATAGAAATCAGTCATCTGAAAAAATCATTTGGCCATTTAGAAGTTTTAAAAGACATATCGTTTAATCTTTTGCCGGGTGAAAATCTGGTAGTACTTGGAAAATCAGGAAGTGGTAAATCGGTACTAATAAAATGTATTGTCGGCCTTCTAAAAGCTGACAGCGGAATAATTAAGGTATTTGGCCAGGACATATCTGATCCTGATAATAAGGTATTGGTTCAGTTGAGAGAAAAGATAGGGTTTCTTTTTCAGAGTGGTGCATTGTTTGATTCCATGACGGTCAGACAAAATCTGGAATTTCCCCTTCGAAAAACAAAAAAAGATCTGACTGAAAAAGAAAAAGAAAATAAGATACACGAAGCTTTGGAAAATGTAGGTCTGCCCGATGTAATAGATAAAATGCCATCAGAGCTCTCTGGAGGGATGCGCAAAAGAATATCGCTGGCGCGTACCCTGGTGATGAGTCCGGGCATCATGCTGTATGACGAACCCACTACTGGACTGGATCCTGTCACTTCTGAAGAAATAAGTGAACTGATCAATGGTGTCCGGAAAAAATATAATACTTCATCCATCATTATCACACACGATATAAAATGTGCTATGATTATTGCGGATCGCATGATCATGCTCCAGGAGGGAAACATATATAAAGAAGGGAATCCTGAGTTGTTCAAAAACTCTGACGATGAGTTTATTCAGTCATTTTTTAAATAATAACAATATCATTAGACAATAAAATAATATAAAGCATGGTTACACCAAAATTCAAATTCAGATTAGGTTTATTTATCGCAGGAGGACTACTACTTTTTGTCCTTGTAATTTTTATAATCGGTAAGCAAAAACATCTGTTTAATCCTGTCTTTAAACTGACTTCCTATTTTCACAATGTCAGTGGTTTACAGGTTGGGAATAACATCAGATTTTTGGGCATCAATGTGGGAACGGTGGATAATATCAGTATTATCAATGATTCCATGGTAAAAGTAGACATGATTGTAAAGACAGATGTTAAGCCATTTATTAAAAAAGATAGCGAAGTTTCTATTGGTTCGGAAGGTATTATCGGCGATCGCATA
>JACMLK010000067.1 GCA_014379665.1 Saprospiraceae bacterium
CAGATAAATATCTGTCGGTCCGGTTGGTTGGTATTCATTGGCTTTACGGTAAATCTCTTCCGATATCCACAAACTCGGAGAAAAAATCATCATTTTGCCAAATACATCCATATGTTCAAATCCAGCATATAAACTGATAAGCCCACCCAGACTGCTCCCTCCGATACCTGTAGAATTGCGGTCCGTCAGAACCCTATATTTGGAGTCTATCATTGGTTTAAGATCTTCGAGCATAAACCTTAGATAAAGATGCCCTTCTGCCTCTGTATATCTTGGCGTCGAATAAGGAAGGTATTCCTGTATACGAAGCACTCCACCATGATCGATGGCAACTATAATGACATCTCCCAATCCTTTTTGAGCAAGCGCCTGCAGCGATTTATCTACACCCCAGTTTCCGTAAGGTGCATATTCATCAAATAAATTCTGCCCGTCATGAAGATACAATACCGGATAACGCTTATCGGTCTTCAGATAATCATGGGGAAGGAGCACCGAAATCCTCCTGCTTCTTCCCAACTGAGGAATCTCATACGCCTGATCCAGTATCTCTATCCGTGGATAAAAAGATTTTATTTGCTCTCCTGTCATGGGTTGCAAATGTAATGACTTTTTTAAAAACTTTATTCCATGTATGAGTTTTGTCCCTCTTTTTTTACATTATTGAAAGATATTTGCCTAAAAATTTACCATTTTAAAGACAGTTCTGCACATTAAAACCTCGAAGGGGTGTTATTTTTATAACTCCGGGTTAAAACCCGGGGTTATAAATAATGAAATTGTACAATTTTGGCGTCCCTAAGTACTTAAGGATTGCAAAAATTTACAAAAATCATGACAAAATTATTTCGAACTCACGTTAAATTATATATCTTTGCGCTCCGTTTGAAAAAGTTCTTTTATTATGAATGCTTTAGATCATTTTTCATTGCCATATCAAAGCATGAAAAATGGGTTACATACTTTTCAGTTTAAAGTGGATGATTTGTTTTTTGCTGCATTTGAAAATTCACCAGTTCAACTAGGTGATTTTAATGTAGAAGTACAATTAGATAAACGTCCGGGTATAAGTGAATTAAATGTAATGATCACCGGAGAAGTGGATGCCGTTTGTGACAGATGTCTTTCTGATATCAGAATGCCTGTCAAATCTGAGAATCACATCCTGGTAAAAGTAAGCAACCGGTTGTCAAACGAAATAGATGATGAAGTCATTTTTGTAAAAGAAGACCAGTCTCATCTGAATATTTCGCAAATCGTGTATGAATTTATTGTATTGGCATTGCCTATAGTGAATATCTATAATTGTGAAAATGATAACCCGAGAAAATGTAATATGGATGTACTTAAAAAGTTAGTTGCATCTGATGAAGCAAAAGAAACACAAACAGTCATTAAAACATGGGACAGTCTAAAAAATCTGAACCTTGATTAATGGATAAATAGATTTAAGATTGATAATCATATAAATTATTGAAAAATGGCACATCCTAAGAGTAGGGTCTCGAAATCCAGTAAAAACAAAAGACGTACACATCATAAAGCAGCGATGCCCCAGTTGGCTATTTGCAAAACTACGGGTGAAGCACACGTGATGCACAGGGCTTACTGGCATGAGGGCAGTATGTATTACAAAGGACAGGTAGTCATACAAGCCAAAGAGGTAGAAGAAGTAGAATAACAGCAATAGTCAGTATCTGAATGAAGAGTATGTTTAAATTTTCATGTTTGAGCGAAAGCGAGCAAATTTAATTTTA
>JACMLK010000068.1 GCA_014379665.1 Saprospiraceae bacterium
AGTATTGAAACAGGTGAAATGTATGATGGAGGGTTATGTTGAAACATTAAATGGAACCATGTTACCTTTAGTTACAGATACGATATGCGTCCATGGTGACCACCCAACAGTAGTGGAAACTTTGAAACTTATTCGGAACACTATTGAAAATAATTCCTGATGTGGGTTGATATAAAACCATTTGGTGAAGCGGCGTTACTGATTGAATGGCCCCAGGTAATAGATAAATCTATATTTTCTGAAATATCAACACTTTGTTCAACTATTGGAAGTCAAAAAATCCGGGGAGTGGTAGATATAGTACCTGCATATGCATCCCTAACTATTTTTTTTGCCCCTGAATTAATTACCTATGACAAGTTGGTACAAATAATTAATTTTTCAACAATTGAGTCTGAGAACACCTTCACCGAATCAGGTCAAGTTTGGGAGATACCCGTAAGCTACTGCCACGAAATTGAGCATGACATGGCATTTTTGATGGAATATTCAGGACTGTCACACCGGGAAATCATTGAAATACATACGCTTCCTACTTATGATGTGTATTTTATTGGTTTTTTACCTGGTTTTTTATACCTGGGAGGGTTGGATGAACGATTATATATCCCTCGTAAAAAAGCACCTGATCTGAAAATTTCAGCAGGTTCGGTGGCTGTTGGTGGGGTTCAGACAGGCATATACCCTCAGGATAGCCCGGGAGGATGGTATGTGATCGGTTACACTGATTTTAAAGCAATTGATCTGTATTCACCTCCTTTCTGTAAGGTAAAAGCAGGAGATCAGGTAAAATTTATTCAAATTTAATAGAAAGAACACTGATTTAAAAAGTGGCTATGTTTTATATTTAAGTTATTACATTTTCAAAGCACTTATTTCAGACATTTCTTTGAGTTTATCTATGGTATAATGTACCTCTTCT
Source organism: Saprospiraceae bacterium (assembly GCA_014379665.1). Classification (GTDB taxonomy): domain Bacteria; phylum Bacteroidota; class Bacteroidia; order Chitinophagales; family Saprospiraceae; genus OLB9. The sequence goes on from JACMLK010000068.1 coordinate 923, forward strand.
TCTGTATTGAACGGTGAGAAAGAAAATCGAATGGTCTTTCTCTCATTGGGATGTCCGATAGCTTTAAGAACATGTGAGTCTTCTTCAATACCTGCGCTGCAAGCACTCCCTGATGATGCAGAAATGCCTGCGATATCCAGATTCATGACCAACATTTCTGCTTTTGGTCCCGGAGGAAAAGAAACACTGAGTACGTGTGCCATAAACAAATCATGTTGTCGCCCATTAAAACGAATGTCTTCTATCTCAGTTTCTAATCTTTTTTTAAAAACACTCCGGATGTTGAGTATTTTATTCCTGTTCGAAACCATATGATTGGAATTGAATTCCAATGCCAAAGAGAGACCCGAAATGCCGGCTACATTTTCTGTACCTGCCCTCATGTTTCGCTCCTGCGCACCACCGTGGATGTATGGCAAAATAATATTTGCATTGCTTATGAAAACAAACCCAATACCCTTTGGACCATGAAATTTATGGCCGGAACCGGAAAGAAATGAGATATTATTTGCCTGAACATCCACGGGATATTTGCCGATGGTCTGGACAGTATCACAATGGAAAAGGGCGTTATACTTCTTACAAAGCATTCCTATTTTATAGATATCAGTCATGGTGCCAATTTCATTATTGCCATGCATTATACTTACAAGGGTCTTTTCCTGACTAGCATTTAAAAGCACTTCGAGCTGCTCATAATCCGGATTACCTTCTTCATCAACATCCACATATTGTACATAACATTTTTTCTGTGATTCAAGGTAATTAATGGTATGCAGGATGCAATGGTGTTCTGTGGGTGAGCTGATAATTCGTTGTATACCCAGATCCTGAACTGCATTTTTGATCACCATGTTATTGGCTTCGGTGGCAGAAGATGTAAAAAACACTTCACTTATTGATGCATTGATCACTTTTGCCACCATCTTTCTGGCATTTTCAATGATGGATTTAGCTTTTCTTCCATGTTTATGTATAGATGATGGATTTCCATAATCTTCCCGCATGACTTCTGTCATGTGTTCTATGACTGCAGGAAGTATTGGAGTAGTGGAAGCGTTGTCGAAATAAATATTCATCAGTTTTTGTATATAGAAAGTTAATCTACCCAGCGTTGAAATTATAATTATTATATATCATCAAACCCTTCACCAAAAGATTTGTGACCTTAGGTCTCATAATTACTTAACGGAATTGAAATATAAAGTGTTTTAGGTTTTATCTATTACATTCAAAGTATTCAACAAACGGACATAATAGAAATTGTGCGATTTATTCCGGATTACCCTCATTAAAAAGATAGAACTATATTAAAGTGTGTATAACAGATTGCACTATTATTTATTAAAAACTATTTATAAGAGTGTTCAGGTAAAAAAGTACATTTATTCAAACAAATCATATTCGCCTCGAGCCGGCTTGGCTTTTACTTTTTTTCCCGCAAAAAAAGTAAACAAAAAAACTCCCAATACAAAAAACTCACCTTGGCATTGTACCCCGTATCTGGCAATGGTGTACTTACGTTCTTCGCACTTTCCTGATTTTATCCTTACCCGCTCCCACCCATCCTTTTCAGGTTCCTTCACTTGAAGTACTGTCGTACTTCATCAGCTTTTAGCTGAATC
>JACMLK010000069.1 GCA_014379665.1 Saprospiraceae bacterium
TTTACAACAATTCAACTATAATGAATCAAAGAATCTTCTTTGCAGCCTCCATATTGGCCATCTGCATATCATTGTTTTCTTCGTGTAAAACCAAAAAAGACATTGTTTATGAAGGCTCTGAAGACATATTACAGGAAGAATTATTGGATACACTGGTCATTTCATCAGCGACAGATCCTGATAGTTTGCCAAAAGAATACAGGGGCTCTGCTTCGTTGCCCTATGATATATTACATACCAAACTTGAATTGAGTTTTGATATGATCAACCAGTTTGTCTTAGGCAAGGCAAGCCTAACAATAAAGCCATATTTTAAACCATTGCAAAAAGTGTCATTGGATGCAGTAGGATTTGATATACACACTGTAAAATTACTGCCATCAGGAACAAATCTTACCCACAAATATGATGGTGAAAAACTCCACATTGATTTGAACAGTGTTTTTCTGCCAAAAGAGACATTTGAAGTGTATATTGATTATACTGCCAAACCGAATCGGAATGTAACGTCCGGTAGTGAAGCAATCACTTCTGACAAAGGATTGTTTTTTATAAATCCAACAGGTACAGACAAAGATGTACCTGTGCAGATATGGTCACAAGGTGAAACCGAAAATAACAGTAAGTGGTTTCCGACTTTCGATAAACCGAATGAACGCTTTACGCAGGAGATGTTTCTTACGGTAGACAATAAATATCTGACCTTGTCAAATGGTAAAAAAATGTCTTCTGTTAAAAATGCTGATGGTACCAGAACAGATCGATGGAAGCAAGATAAACCACATGCACCTTATCTGGCTATGATTGCCATCGGTGATTTTCATGAAGACATGGATATGTGGAATAATATACCCTTGCACTATGTGGTAGAAAAGGGATTTGCAAAACATGCAAAAAAAATATTCAATCACACACCTGAAATGTTAAAATTTTTCTCTGAAAAACTCAATTATCCTTATCCATGGGATAAATATGCCCAGGTTGTAGTCAGGGATTTTGTATCCGGAGCTATGGAAAACACAAGTGCTGTTGTATTTGGAGATTTTATTCAGAAAACAGAAAGGGAACTGATTGATAATGATAATGACTACATTATAGCTCATGAAATGATGCATCACTGGTTTGGAGATCTTGTTACCTGTGAAGATTGGTCCAATCTAACCTTGAATGAAGGTTTTGCCAATTATGCAGAATATTTATGGTTTGAAAACAAATACGGACGTGACAGGGCTGAATTCCACAGAATGAATGAAATGAATGGATATTTCAGTCAGGTGTTCGGCCAGGGTGCTCACCCATTGATACATTACTATTATGATGACAGTGAACAGATGTTTGATGCACATAGTTATAATAAAGGTGGATTGGTAATCCATATGCTTAGAAACTATCTGGGGGATGAGGCCTTTTTTTCAGGTCTGCACAAGTATCTGGTGGACAATGCTTATTCTGCCGTAGAGGTGGATGAATTAAGAATGGCTTTTGAAGATACTATCGGGGAGGACTTGCATTGGTTTTTTGACCAGTGGTTTCTCGGGAACGGACAACCTCATCTGGATGTAACTTACACCTATAATGATGAAAATAGAGTACTTCTGATCGAAGTTGATCAAAGTAAAACACCGAAGGAATTTCACAAATTGTTTACACTCCCGGTTGATATTGCCATTTATTTTGAAGATGGGAGTATCCAGTATCATCCGGTATTAATAAACGAGATGAAGCAACGCATTCTAATTGAAGATTTAAAAGCAAAACCTGCAACCTATGTTTTTGATGGCAAAAATATATTGCTGGCCCTGATCAATGAAAATAAAACCACAGAACAATACAAAGCGCAATTCAGGCTCTCTCCTAATTTTATGGATAAAATGATAGCATTTACCAGCACTAATGATGGAAATGAAGATCTGATTGAAAAAGCTATGAGTGATCCTTTTTACCTCATAAGAAGTATGGGGATAAATGCGATTCCCGATAGTCTGATAGGGCCCTATATTAATTCGCTCCAGTCAATGACATTGACTGATCTTCATTCTGAAGTAAGAAGAGATGCATTGTTAAAATTGCTCAACCAGGAAGATTTTGACCCTACTCAATTGTGTTTGCGGATATTGGATGGAGAACAGGCCTATCCGGTATTACAGATTGCACTGGAGGTAATAGGTTCTTTAGATCCGGAAAAAGCAGCGCCTTATATTGAAAAGTTTAAAAAAGACGATTCTGATTATCTGGCAGGTTCTCTGGCAGGAATTATCACTGAAGAAGATACAGCAAGTGTAGCATATCTGGAAAACAAAGCCAGAACTATCGGGGTAGCCAGTATATTTGAGTTTTATGCCAGATATCAGGAATTTCTTGTGGGAAAAGATACCAAAACGATAAAAAGAGCCGGTGAACAGATGTATGAAATTGCATCAAATAAAGATGGAAATATGTACCGAAAGTATCTCGCCACAATGACTATAGTCAAACTGGCGGAAGAGGTAACACGACGTAATGAAGAGAACAAAATTTCAGAAAACACAAAGCTACTGGAATCATTTAAAATGATGCTTTCCGATATAGTTTCCAATGAGACTAATCTGACATTAATTGAAAAATATTCGGGTCTGAAATAGACTGATTAATCACATGAAAAACTTACTGAAATGATGTCTGAAGGACACAGAACATCATTCCGGTAAGCAATTTTATCAGGCAATTATTTAGGCATCAAAGCAGCATTAATGGACGCCCTGTCCAGATATTGAATGACAAGATCAATTTTATCATTGGCATCAAAATGAAAATCAGTATGTATCCATTGTGTCATTGACTTACCATTCTTATATTTGGCTGTAGTACGATACCATCCCAGCAACCATACACCCGGTGCTTGCACTGCATTTACAGGGGTGTTTACTTTTACAGGCAGCCAAATATCATCATGGAATGAAATACTGTCAATTACTTCTCCTCTTCGTTTGGTCCAATATTCAGCAATAGCAGGTTTGCCTACAAGACTATCTCCATTATTCCAACGATAAATGGCATTATCAGCATAAGATTCCATCCATTTGGCGATGTCACCGCTGGATAAAGCAGCAATACCGGCTTTTCCGATATCGGTGTACTTGGCATCAGCAAATTCCACAGGTGCCATTTCAGTAGATTTGGCGGCATCCATGGGTTCATCAGAAGATTTGGGGTTGTTACAGGCAATTAAAAAAATAAAAAAAA
>JACMLK010000070.1 GCA_014379665.1 Saprospiraceae bacterium
GACTTGGATCATACCATGAATTGTTGATGACATCAGGCATGTCTTCTGTGGTTTCAGGATTATTGTCCGGATCCATGGCCCATTCAAATGCACCGATATTGTCTTCTGTGCCGATGCCGCATAAAATCCCACCGGCTATCCAGTTTGCATTAAAGGCCACACCGATAGTGTCATTTGTTTTTCTGTCCAGACCAAGTATGGTACCTGCTACATGCGTGCCATGCAAATCACAATCAAATGGTTTATCCCTGTCTGAAAAACTAAACCATGAGTCGTGATCATTAGTTAAAATGCCATTGTATTGGAATGCCAATGCAGGATGGGAAGGATCCACGCCGGTATCTGCTACAAATGCCTTTCGACCGTAACCGGTATACCCAAGAGCCCACATTTCCGGCGCATGGATCGCCGTCAGTCCTCTTTCTCTTGAATCAGGAGGCATGGTTGCAGCTGTGACATGAGTAGACTGATCCGTTTGTTTTAAAGTCACATTCTGCCCTATCCATCTGACGTCAGGTCGATCCATCAGCTGGCTTATCATATCTTTTCTAACTACACATGATATGGCATTTGCCAGCCAATGGCTCTTAATACCGTTTTTTTGCACGCCATCACTTTGAAGTAAAAACCTGTATAAATCAATTTGGGATGTCTCAGCCTGATGTTTGAGATCTGATATCAGGGTGGTGGCCCGATGACTGAAATCTGATCTTTTCTGATCCTGAGTATTTACCCAACTTTTATAATTAATCTGGTCTGCCAGCACAATATGAACGGATAACCATTCATCATTTGTTACAGAGAGATAAGCTGCCAGTTTTGAAGATATTTTATCGGGAGCAGATAATGGTTGACTTTGCAGACAGGTGCCGGCAAATAACACAAATATCAAGATGGGTATAAGTTTTTTATTGACCACGAGTTTAGATTTAAATTGTAATGGAACCACAATATATTCATGTTTGACATATTCTTTCAGCATAATCATGATGAAGTTTGTAAAAAGCAGTAAAAAAATTAAAAATTCATACATAAGTCTTCTCATATTTCAGTTTATAATCCCCTGAAGTTATGGTCTGCCAACAAATCCAACAAATCCAACAAATCTATCAAATCCAGCAATTTTGCAAAGCACCTTAGCAATTCAGGTTAAATTTTTATTATTGATTGGAAGTCAAACTTTATACCTTTGCTTTGGCAAATAAATCTCCTTCATTTTGACAATCAAAACACTTAAACTTTTTCAATTCAGGAATTATGAATCGGTACAACTGACATTCCATGAGAAGTTTAATGCCCTGGTGGGACTTAATGGTATGGGCAAAACCAATATTCTTGACGCTTTATATTATTTATGTCTTGGCAAAAGTTATTTTTCATCGGGAGACAGAATGGTGATCATGCAGGAAAAAGATTTTTTTCGAATTGAAGGTATATTTGAAACAGAAACGGACAAAGAAAGTGTGGTCATAAAATCACAATCAGGAAATCGAAAAGATATAGAAGTTTCAGGTAAAAAAGTGGAGAGGATAGGGCAGCATGTAGGTAGATTTCTATGTGTGATCATAGCGCCGGCAGATATTCAGCTGATGATGGAAGGTAGTGAAGAACGACGCAGTTTTCTCAACAACACCATTGTACAGACTGACCGCCAATATCTGGAAGACATCATACTATATTCAGGATTACTCAAAAGGAGGAATGCACTGCTTAAAACCTTTGCTGAACAAAGATACTTTGATAATCTTTTGCTGGAGTCTGTGAGTGTGGGAATGTACGACCCCGCACAAAGAATTTTTGAGAAAAGAAAACAGCAGGTGGTTCAGATGCAATCTGTTTTTTCTGACACCTATGCAGAAATATCAGGACAAAAGGAAACATGTCAGATTGAATACGAAAGTCAGTTGGCTGTGGAGAACCTGCACCTCCTTATGCAAAAAAATCAGGATAAAGACCGTTTTCTTGCACGTACGTCCCATGGTATTCACAAAGACGATCTGCTATTTACGATGAATGGTGAACCGCTTAAACATTTCGCTTCGCAGGGTCAGCTCAAATCTTTTGTGCTTTCATTAAAACTCACCCAATACAAACTGCTTGAAGCGAATTCAGGCAAAAAGCCTATCTTACTGCTGGATGATATTTTTGACAAACTCGATCACAACAGAGTCAAGCATCTTTTAACTTTGCTCATGGACAATAATTTCGGACAGGTATTCATTACAGATACGAATGAAGACAGAATCATTAAAATATTGGATGACATCAGGACGGAATATAGTATCTTTACTGTGGAGAACGGAAAAATTGGGTAGCTTTTCCTAAAGAAAGACCAGACCAAACTTTTAACCTTTAACTTTTTACTTTAATCTTATCACATTGGGACGACACAATGACAAAAGTATAAAGGATGTACTGAGTGATTTCATCACATCCAATCCAAGGGTATCAAAAGGATATCACACAGCGCAGCTCGAAGAAATATGGAAGGAACAAATGGGGCCGATAATAGCGGGATATACGCAGAAAATCTATTTTAAAGAAGGGGTACTGAAAGTGTATCTGACCTCGGCTCCGCTCAAAAAAGAACTGTTGATGGGAAAAGATAAAATCATGAGTATTATCAATGAAGTCGTAAATGAGACGCTGATTACACAGGTAGAGATATATTAAATAAATTTTTTTATTCGGTTAGAGATGCGCATTACATCAAAGCCTGGTTCTCTACGAAACTACAATTCAAATCTGTAACATAGTTCGATTTATCAGGCCAGTATCGGCCTGAATTATCAAACCAATATCGGTTTGATTTATCAGGCCTGTAACGGACTGACTTTTCTGAAGCCGAGCAAAGACTCGTTTAATAAATCGATTTTAACAATTGATTTTTTATTCGGACCAAAATGGATTTACGCCCCCAATTGGACATAATGAACACCAAAATCAATGTTAATACACCGGTAGTAAGGAATCCAAAGGAGTAGTTCCCGAATATTTCACCAAGATATATGGATAAAGCAATACCAAAAAATGCAAATGCAAAAAACAACAAGCCTACCAGTATCAACACATAAACGAGCGAAGCAAAGATGACTGATGACTTTTGAGCCACTATAGTAGTTAGATCATTTATCTGTTTTTTGACAAAACCAACTACATCATCCACCATTTCGTCTACCTGATCGAGCACGATGAATTTCAGAGAATTAAATACCGATTCGGCAAAATTATCCTGTTCACCATCCACACCACGTTTTTCATTAATACGACGTTCTATCTCTTCAATGATTTTAAGAAGAATTAGTTTGATAATGGAAGGTAATTTGCTGAAGTTCATGTTAGTTATATTCAATTGTTATAAATGGACTCAAAGTATATTTAACACACTTATAAGTATTATGTTCAGTCCGTGGCCCTGACTGTTTTAGAATCCATCAAAATTCAGGAATTTGATTAAAAACAGATTTAAACGATGGCAACAATCCAACCGGGCAGGTTTTGTTTTTTATGGTAGTGACGATGGTTCCGTTAAGAAATTTTGTGATTTGTCCATGCCCGGTTGTGTACCATTGTGTGCGGCCATAATCTTTATAATGATTTTCAGAATCAAGCGGTCCTGTATCTTTGAAAAAATGCCAGTATCGGGCATTGGCACAACCAGTAATGATGAGCTCAGGATAATAGTTAAGTCTGAGGAAATCATAAGGCATAAATCCCGGAATGGTGTCCCAAAACCATGATTCCATAAATGGCATCCTGCTATACGCGGTGTTTTGATATGTCTGACTTATTCCGGACAGAAACGAAAGCTGTTCTTCTGTAAGTGAAAGGTCAAAAAAAGCTTTTGAATCAGGTCTGAGCCTCATGAATGTAAATAAATAAGCACTGTACCTCGAATATTCCATATAATGTTTATCTCTTTTGGACCATTGATCTCCACCATACTTATTCGGAATAAGAGCCGGAAGTGCTGTAAAAGATAACTTGTTAAAATCGGTATCAGAGCAATAAATAAAATTGTTTTTTAAATCCCATTCCCCATTCTTAAAAAGAAAATCTCTGTGGTCGGGCATCCAGAATGGGGTAGTGCATGATTGATGATCAAGACGGATGCCATGTAGTGCCCCATAGAAATACAATAATCCTTCTGCGATCTTTCCCTTGGTGATATTGATAACCCTGGACCGGATATCTTTTTTATCCATTCTGTTGTAGGTAAAGGCAACTGAAATCAAAGCATATCTGGCGGCAGACATAGCAATGTCGAGGTAGGTTTGCTGAGGGACAGCATCTACGATAATGATATCATGTTCGGTCATAACCTATCTTAATGAGAGTTCGGTATAATTTTGTCATGATTTTTGCAATTATGTGCAAAAATCTCGCCAAAATTGTGTCATTTCATGATTTATAACCCCGGGTTTTAACCCGGGGTTATAAATATTACACCCTTTCAGGGTTAATGAAACCAAGGCGTTAGTATTAAGTTACGGTGTTATAAATCAGTGCTTTGATTGTCGAACTCACGTAATTTTTAATAATTCCTAATACATTACAAAGATGCACCATTCGAATTAGTTCAGCATCACCGTGTGGATAACAAATTTTACTTTTTGTTTAAGGTAGGGGATTGAATTATAGCGCCAAAGTAAAATAAGAAAAATTATATGTTAGTCTAAAGCAATTAAAATAAAATTATATGTTACTTTGCGTCAATCAATTAGATTATTTGCTATGTAATCAAATATTAAACCCAATTAGATATGAATAGAATGATTCCGGGGCTGCTCGCATGCGCGGCCTTATTGTTTATATCAGTTTCTCATTCATTTGGTCAGGTGACATACCGCATTGTCACGAGAGTGCTAAGTGAAGATCACGGTGAGCCTGTCATAGGAGCTACTTTAAAAATAATTTACTCCTTTTCGGAGGATTTTAAAACCACAGTAATGCGTTATGAAACCACAGATTGGGAAGGCATGGCATACCGTGAGTTTCTAAATTCCGGCTATTTTAGTATCATCGTTACACATCCGGATTTTGAAACTGAATCAGAAACCAAGTCCATGTTATATTGTGGTAAAAAAATGTGTGATATAAATTTTGACTTTAAGTTGAGACGAAAGTCAAACTTGAAAGTGGTCACCATTGCAGTAACTGAACCGGGCGGTAATGGTGTTGTTTCTGATGCATCCATTGTAATGGATGGAGATAACGAACGCTTCACAACAAGTACCGACGTGGAGGGCAAAGCAATGATAAATGTTGAAAACGGAGGTAAATTCAGTATAACAGTCAGTCATGCAGGTTTTAAAACTGAGGATCAGGAACTTGTTATTGATAAATATTCCGATCAGAATGTATATGCGCTTCACTTTTCTTTGGTACCGACAAACGCGGGATTTCAACGGACTTTGCGTGTTTCTGTTGTAACACGCAAAGATGGGGAAATTATTCCTGTTGAGGATGTATTGGTCAGGATTGAATTTGAAGGCAGTACATCGATGCAAGCGACGGATGCAAATGGGAAAAGTGATTTTCTGCATTCTTACCCCGCAGGAGAAGAAGTAAAGGTGACCGTTGAAAAGCAGGGTTATAAAACACAGACCGGAAAACTAATGATTACAACAAGGGGTGTAGGTTTAGGCACAAACATAGATGGCATTAATTTTACACTTGTCAAAGCAAGTACCGTATCACACAAAATGGTGATAAATATTACGGATCCTTCCGGAAATCCAGTGAAATATGCAGATTTGAATTTTCCGGACGGTACATTAAAAATTACAGATGGAAAGGGTATTTGTAATTATGAACACAACTATGCTGAGGGGGAGGATATTAATATAGAGGTTGAAAAAAAGGGATACAAATCTAAATCAGTTAAGGTAGATGCGACCAAACCTTACCTATCAATTATACTTGAAAAGGAAGAAGACGCTTCGACGTGGAATGGTACTTATACTGATGTTTATTCTACTTTAAATGTTAGTGGTAATGGAGGAAGCATCACAGCCTCATGGACATATACAGTAAATGATGCAACCGGCACAGGTAACTGGTTAAATTGCAAAATTTCAGGCAATACTGTTACCGGCGAATGGCAGGTACAACATGCTGATGATACAAAAACCGGTGCAAGGAAAGGCACACTTAAGGCTTCATTAAGTGGAAACACCATTTCCGGAGAGTACCTGGAAGATACTCCAATATGGAACTACAAGGATGGTTTCAGCGCTGCTAATGTCTTTAGTTCTATGGTGAAAGGGAAGGTATGGCCTTTTAGCATGACAAAAAAATAGACGGTCATTAACAGGTGGAGTATTTCGCATGAAGATACCATGTTTCTACAAGTTCCTTTAGTTTTGTATTGACGTCACCACTGTTTCATTTAAGCCACGATATAAAAATACGGCACCAAATTTTTACGGACATTAAATCAACATGCTTTAGTTTTTATTAATGACACCACCACACGAAGGGTGAAAATACCGGATATTTGTGTTATCTTTGAGCGTAACCCTCTCTATTTTTCGCATCCTCAGCCTTCATTATTACACATTTCGGTTAAAAATACATCATGAACAGAATATTAACAGTAGTCATTATCCTATTTATTTCAGGCCAGGTTTTTGGACAGAAGGAAATATCCATTGACAGTGTAGCGGGCAATATCGGACAATTTGTAAAAGTATGTGCAAAAGTGGTAAGTACTTATGTTACCACAGGAGTAAAACCAGTTACCTATCTGAATCTTGGAGAGCCTTTCCCTGAAAGCAAACTCAGGATAGTTATATTTCAAACAGATTTACCCAATTACTCATTTATACCTTCAGAACATTACAGAGATAAAAATATCTGTGTGACCGGTATGGCTGCTTTGTACAAAACCAATCATCAGATGATATCAAAATATCCTGATCAGATCGAGATACAATAAGCATTAGAGTCTGTTTAATCAGTCATCCTTAAAAGACTACCGTTTACACACAAGTATCAACAACTTGATTAATTCTGGGATTGTACAAAATATTGGGCATCAGTGCTTTCTTTTGGCGTTTTTTACCCATCCCTTGCTAACCCATCCACAAACGGTAGTTTGTGGTTCCTTCATTAAATCGTGATTTCGTATCACGATTTTGCTGCGCAACATTCAGTCATCCTCAAGAAGGAAGGGTGACTCGCATATCTGGCATTTGTTCGTAATTCTTTAATAAAGTGCTATTCTTTGATCAATGTATTCTTACCTCATCACTACCAATTTTTGGGAGACAGCCCCGCTTCTGACGATATACATGCCTGTCTTTAATTCAGAAATACCGATGGTCCCTAAGGGGTCAGGAGTGCTACATTGTACCATAGTGCCATTCATATCGTATATGCTGACATTTTCTTTCTGATTTGGGACATAAATGACATCACTTGCCGGGTTCGGTCTGATGGTTTGTGTGATGTTTATCTCATCACCAGTGGCAGAAGTGCCGTCGTTATTTGCATTAAAAGTATGGTTACCTATGACAAACGGTCCGGTCCCATTGGGTATGCGCGCAGCAGTTTTGTCGGTGACCTGTGCGCCGTAAGCAATACTGTCGACTATAACTTTATTCGGATCGAGCAACATGATGAATTCACCACCAGCTGACAATTTGAAGTTGACGTGGAGTGGTCCCTGTTCCTGATCCTCATCAGCCCATATAATCAGATAACTGTCCGGTGCCAACGTGGTCCCCGCAGGAAATTCAAATTTGGTAAGATTTAGAGGATTGTCGGTGATAAAGTAACCGCTTAGATCGATGTTCTGATTTGTGGTATTGTATAATTCAATCCAGTCTTCTGCTTCTCCTGCTTCGTCGAGTATTATGCCATCATTGGATGCCATAAACTCATTGACCACTACCGTGATCGCATTGGATGACCCTGTCTTTACTTCAAAAAATAACACCTGATGTTCTGAACCTGAAGGATAATACGATCTGCTCCCTGCACCGTCTGAACCGATAGCCTCAACATAGTATCTGATCATTGTGCCGGCGGAAAATGAAGGTAAAGACGTGGAATATACCCCGTCATTTGCAGTAATATCACCATGGGTGCCATCATCATACATATCTGATGTATAAAATAATCCTGAAAATCCTTCTGCATAATGCAGCAGCACGTTATTCAAACCAGTAAAACTTATTTTCGCAGTGATCAGCGCTTCTTTATCGGGTGTGACATCGCCCCATTTGTTTCCATCCACGTAGTATGCCGCTTCGCTGATGGAGGGTGAGGCAGCTTTGACTTCTGTATTGGTCAGCAAATATGCTTTTCTGTTTTTGATAAAATTCTTAAGTGTGTTCTGTTCGTTGGTATAGGAGGTATTGGAGGTTGTTTTTTTAGTATCCGCAAATACGGCAGTGTTGATGAGTCCGTGGTACTGATCAATGAGTGCATTCACTTTGGATTCGTCAAATAGTTCAGCAATAATGGTACGCATATGGGCAAGGTATCGCTGTCTGAAAGAAGGAACCGCTAGCAGTTTGTTGAGCAGAGGATAATTGACTTTGTTGGCGTTATAAAATGGAGACCAGTTGACATGTGAGGTCACAAATGTACTGTTGGCATCGTAGTCGTAGGTAGACCATCTGCCGGTCTCCGCATCCTGGTACAGATAATAATCCATCTTTCCCTTAAAGACATAACTGTCATCATCACCGAAAGCTATTTCGCAGGCGAGATGCCACAGTATTTTGTCGATGTCGAAATATTCAGGCGCAATATTCGTAAGATTGGCTACCGTGGTGGTATTCAGAATATTACATGCCTGGATCAATTGTTGCCACGGATCTTTTTGGTCTGAACTTTTCAGGGTATAGTATTTTTGATATTCCAGTGTGTCTGTACCCAGATAATTCAGGCCTGCAGTTCCGTCGCCCCATTGGCCTCCCGGACCTCCCGGTCCATTGGAACTGCCATCCGGTCTGTCGGCACGGATATTGATACCGTCATTGGTTTCATACCATTCTTCCAGAAAATCTTTGTTTAGTTGCTGCACATTCTGATACACCCCCCAATCCTGATCGTTGATATACAATCTTACAAAATTGGTTTTGGCAGCGGGTGTATGTTGTCTGATCAGTCGGTAGTATAATACCTCACGCATAAATGAAGGATCTGTCCATGAGTTGTTGAGATTCAGGGTCTTGTATCCTTCGAGTTTCTGGTCTGCACTGACATAATCCATAGAAATATTAAATGATTTTTTCTGGCTGGTATTCATGAAGTAAGAAGTCTGACCTTTGAATCTGACACCGACACTATCATAATCTGTGCCTTTGTAATTCAATCTGGCGGGTATATCTGTTTTGCTGTTGTAATTCTGAGTCAACAGATTCCAGTAATTGGTTTGGGGGAAGTACAACCTGATTTCTTCCATTTTTGATTCATCATACAGACCTTCGGAAAGCAGATCACCCGATCTGAGGATGTGTGTGTAATTATCTTTGTGCCACTGAGAAGGCAATGGCTGACTTGAAGCCGTAAACTGACAGACCACCAAAGCAATTAAAATGGAGAAAAATTTCATATCAGATATTTTGTATTTAAAGAAGATCTTCAACTAAGAGAAAATTCAGGTATACCTACGTTTTGGTACAGAAAACCTGAGTTTTTGTCTATAAAGTTACTAAGTCACAAAGATGGAGATTGTACTCCATATTTTATGAAGTTTTTTTAATTTTTGCCGAAAGGACACCGGAGTCCTATAAATTTAAACTCCGCAATACTTCTTCTTCCGGTATACCCATATACTCACAAAACTCTCCTACAGTAAGTATCTGGTGGCGTACTTTTCCAAGGTGTTTTTTGATTTTATTGTTCAACATCCAGGCACTTTTAATGCTTTTGCCGGTGATCATGGCTATATCTTTTGGATAGATGGCACAACGGTAATTTCTAATGTCATGTTGCATTGGTGTTCATATTTTTTGGGGGTTCAATATGGTTAGTTCAGGTTTGTTCTGGCAGTGTTCGGGGTTCGGTTTTCGGTCAGGATATGCCTTCAGTGGGAGTCAGTGGGACTACGGTGGGACTCAGTGGGATCACAGTGGGAGCATCGTCGGAACGTGGTGGGAGTCTGGTGTTATTATCCCGGGAGGATCTCGGGAGGATCTCGGGAGGGTCATGGGAGGGACTACGGAGCGTCTATGGCTCATCACCGTAAAATCGCGTGACGGATGACGGTAAAAAGGCAAAGGAAGATGACGAATGCTAAAAATAGGGTACGTACTCATGGCATTGGAATATTATAAGAATAACAACCTACATTAACGATGAAGAGTGCTTTTTACGTATGCGATATTTGTTAATGTGGGGATGATTTGCTAAAAATTTTAGCAAACGATGCCAGCGATGAGGAAGAAAAGCGGAAAAAAGGGGAAAAAACCGGTCAAAAATAGAAAAAAGCGGAAAAAACCGGTCAAAAATAGTCAAAACCGGTCAAAAATGGAAAAAAGCGGAAAAAAGCGGAAGAAAATAGTCAAAAGCGGAAAAAAGCGGAAGAAAACGGTCAAAAATACTCAAAACCGGTCAAAAATAGAAAAAAGCGGAAGAAAGCGGTCATTTATTCCCAAAATAGACCCAAGCTATTGACAGGCAACAAATTACCCATGTACATTACGGCATTATTTCACAATTTAAATTTTTAATTTATGGCAAAATTAAGTAGTTTATTCAAGTTTGAGGGTACAGTCGATGACTATACTGTGGTCAAAAACAGTAAGGGCACCTTCCTCAGACGAAAAGGCGGATTGTCTAAGGAAAGGATCGCTACCGATCCTAAACTTAAACGTATCCGTGAAAACAACATGGAGTTCGGTACGCTCGCTGCGGCGTCCAAACTCATTCGTACCACCTTCAGTAAACTGAAACAGAGTATCAGGGTGCAGTATCTTACCTCCCGCCTCACCAGTATCATCACCGGGATCAAAAACCAGGATGTGACTTCGGCAAGGGGATTGCGCAAAGTGGCCATTGGCATCGTCAGTGATGAAGGCAAGAAGCTGCTCAAGGGGTTTAATTTCAATGAATCCAAGGTGCTGAGTTCGGTATTGCAGAATACCTACACGCTTGACTCTGCAACCGGCGCCATTACCATCCCCGGCCTGATACCCGGTCTGGACATTTTAGGTGGTGTGGGCGCCAATCGGGTAGGACTGCAGTCTTACTGGGCCAAGATTGATTTTGAAAACGGCGAGTCCGTTATGTCAGAAAGCAATCTGGTCAAGTTAGCCCTGGATGGTACCGCCACTGATGTGACGCTCAGTCATGCCGCCCCTCCTGCCGGAGACGGAGTGGACGTATTTGTATTGTCGGTCATTTTCTATCAGACGATGAACGGCAATGACTACGTCCTGCTCAACGGAGCCCACAATGTTGCAGACATCATAGAAGTGGTGTAGTCATGTGTTGCGTGATCGAATTGTGCAGAACCTACCGGGATGAAGTGACCGCCGGACGAATCTTCATCAATGATGTGGAAATATGCCGGAGTATCGAACTGCCATGGAGGCACAACATGCCGACCAGGTCGTGTATC
Source organism: Saprospiraceae bacterium (assembly GCA_014379665.1). Taxonomy (GTDB): domain Bacteria; phylum Bacteroidota; class Bacteroidia; order Chitinophagales; family Saprospiraceae; genus OLB9. The sequence continues at coordinate 11,579 of JACMLK010000070.1, forward strand.
CCCGAAGGGCAGTACAGCCTAAAACTGAGGCATACAGAGAAGTTTGGTGATCATGTGCTGGTAGAAGACGTCCCCGGCAGGAAATGGATACTGATTCATCCTGCCAATTATGCACAAAAGGAGCTCAGGGGCTGTATTGCACCTGTTATGGAATTGCATGGTGACAAAGGTCTGTATTCACGGGTAGCGCTCAATCTGCTGCTCAGGAATATCAGAAAATCAGGAATTCATTTATGTCAGTTAAAAATCAGTAGCGAATGAAATCATTTATGGAAAGGTGGGCAGCGCCCACACCGAAATTCTTCAAAGTGATCAGAAATGTTGGTTTAGTATTGGGGGCCGTGGGTACAGCGTTACTCACCGCACCGGTATCCATACCTGCGGTATTGGTCAGTATCAGTGGTTATCTGGTGACGGCAGGGGGTGTGATCACCGCCGTAAGTCAACTGACGATCCTGAATGATGAATCACCGGCACCTCAAGCAGCAGATGATGAAAAATGATCATCAGGCGGGCATGGCAGGCGGTTCCTTAACTGGTTTGCTGGCGAGTATCAGCACGGCAGATCTGTTGACGACTTGTCTGATGGCAGTGACAGGGACGGTGGTGAGTTACTTTGTTTCGATGATGCTGAAGCGTATTTTTAAGGAGAAGGCTTCAGATCAGGAGTAGGGATTTGATTAGGGTTTGAGTTTTGCAGCCCCGATGCCGGTAGCGGTGTCGGGGCTGGTTTTTTTTATATGGTTGTGCGGTCGGAAGGCTCGTCGCCGTCCCACCGCTATGATTTGGGAGGAGTCCATCCATTTACCGGTGGGATGCCTGATAGTCATCCGACCGGGAGCCCAAATCAAAGCCTGATTACTCATTGAACAATTATTTTATGTGTATTTAACTAGTCAATTCCTACAAAAGTCTTACTTATGTGATAGTATAAAATAGTCACCAGAAAAAAGAATAGCATAGAGCATAAATAAATTTATGGAAACAATAAAATTCGAAATAGGACAGTGGGTTTCTACTGAAGACGGTTATGGTCAAATTTTATACATTAGACCTTTTTATGTTGAAGAATATGAGATTAACAGGCTAGGTAGAAAAAATGGTGAATTCATGAGGTACATTTTTATTTGTAAAATATTATGTAATTTTCAAGGAAAAATTAAAAAAAGTAAAAGAATTATTGCTTTTACATCTATTTCTAAAATAGATAACGAAGGAATTAGAATTGTAAATGCTATAAAAAAAGATGATAATCAAGAATATATCAAATATATTTTTTATGATGACAAAATTGGAATTAGACGAGAATTGTTTTTGGGTTTCAGATTAGAAGAATTGAATTTTAACAGAGATATTTTGTTAAATAATATTTTAGAAATTAATAGAAGGTTATTTCCAAGTTTTACGTATAAAGAGTTTGCAACAATGTTTTGTGAGTATGAAATGCCATTTAAGTTAAGTAACCTTATTGAATATGGTAGTGGGAATAAAGGATCTGTTGGATTAAGGTTTGATTCTAATTTATATAAAGTTAAAGATAAAGAAGCAGTCTTTGATGATGTTAGAATTTTTTTTCAAGGTGAATTAGCATCTTAAGTTATAGTCTCGATCGTCGTAGCTTCCATCTGCGATATCACAGCAGAGGAAATCTAACACCCAAAGAAAATTAAAATGAAAGTCAAATATATAGTCGAAAATTTAAAAGAAAAGCTAAAAAATAAATTGACAGAAAATGAGGAGAGATTTTTTTCAGACATTAGTGTAATGCCAAATAATTTGCATTTGACCTTTGGCAAGATATATATCGTTCTAGGAGTTGAATATACAGAAAATGGATTTGTTAATTTTATGATTTCAGATGATACAGATGTTACTTATCCAAGTTTTTATCCTTCAGAATTTTTTAAAATTGTAGACAATAGAGTATCTAAGTATTGGATTAATAGGCCTTCAAACTTTTATCCATTTAAAGAAATTCATTTTCCAAATCTTATAACTTTCTATGAAGCTATAAAAAATAGCTTTTTTTTTGATGACTTATTAAAATGTAAAAAAAAGGCTTTAGAAGCTTATGAAACTAACAAAGAATTAATGGAAAACGATTATCCAGAAGATCAAATTTTCTTTGCAGAAAGATTAAGTGACACTTGGGTAATGTGTGCATATTGTGATGACTCTTGGGAAACGGATAATGTTCAAGGTATTATTAAATGTCCTAAAAACAGCCATAGAAATAATAATCCATTTTGGAATGATCCAGAAGTAAATAGTTAGAAACTGATTACCGTTGTTATTATATGAAACTATGATCGTCGCGGTTACAAAATACAGGAAAATCAAAGCAAAATATGAAACATCAGAATAGAAATAAGAAAACAAGAGATAATGATAATGAATAAATTATGAAAAAGAAGGAATTAAAATTAAAATTAGAGGAATATTCAAATTATGAGTTTTCTTCTTTAGCTTTATACAATAAGGCTGGAGAAGATTTGTTAAATTCAGATTTCGAATTATTTTGCTTTGCCAATGATTTAATAAATTGTTGCAAATATAGTCATGCTGAAATAGTACTAAAAAAAATAAACACAAAAAATATCCCAAAAGATCATCTTTGGGAGTTTTATCAAACAAAGGGATTTCTGTATTTTGAATGGGGAAAGTACAAAAAGGCAAAAGGGAATTTTTTAAAAAGTATTAAACTAAATTGTAACTCAACAGTTCCTCATGTTTATTTGTCCAATATCTTAGGTAAAGAAGAAAAAGTTTTAGAATCGATTAAAGTCTTAAAAGAAGGGCTTTTAAAGAATGGTGATACAGATGAAATTTATTTTAACCTAGGAACAAGGTATGCAATATTAGGAGATTATCAAAAAAGTTTGGAATATCTAAAGGAATGTCAAAAATTGGACCCAAATTTTGATAATGTAGAGCACCTTTTAGAAGATATATCTCATTGTATAGAAATTATATGATAAAACTCTGGGTGGGGTGGCAAATGCCCCTATAAAGCAATTTGAAACTTGGATACGGAACACATAAAGTAGGTGCTTAATGGCAGAAATAAATTTTTATATTAATGATCTTGAAAGAGGAGAGTTGTTTGATTTTCTATTTTCAAATGAAATTAGATTATATCCAAGTAAAAAGTACAATTCATCAAATCTTGAAGTAGTGGAGAATCGTAAAAAATTTCTTGAAGCAATTGAAGAAGAAGCAATAAGGTTCTACTGTATATCTAAACATTTTTCAGTTTACACACTTTATTTGGAAAAGAATGAATTCTCAAAGAATGAGAATTCTTATTATATCAAAGACAAATATGGTGGCCCATATTTTGATATTTCTTTTTATAGAGGGTTTGCAGATGATGCAGGTTTAAGATATAAATGCACATCATTGTTTCACTACCCAAGATATATTAAATTGCAAGAGGAATACGAAGAGTTTAAAGTAAATGATGAGTTAAAAGAATATTTCAGGAGAACTATTGAGTTCTTAAAATCAAAATGTAAAAAAGTAAAAGTGAATGATAGATTTTATTGGGTAAGTATTGATGTTTGCAAAGAGATTAATCTTTTATGAATCTTACAGTATTTTTATCTGCGACATATTTTGTTCAAGTTCGTTATTTTTAAAGATTTTTAATACGTTCGAATAGCTCGATTGTTTTTGTAGAGAAAGCTGAAGACTGGATGTATAGAAGCCAAAGAAATTATTGTGAATTGCAAAATTTATTAGAGAGAGATTTAATGTCCGTAAATACATTCAAATAAAAATTTGGCAACACTCTGAGCAAAACAAGAAAAGAAGTAATCAATGATCAAAACAACCCAGAGATCTATCAATGGGAAAATATATCTAATAATATGAGTCGTAAATTTGAACAAAAAGGTTGAGATGTTAAAAAAAAATATTTTAAGTAAAAAAATTATTGATTTGATTGTAGAAAGCAATATTGTAAAATTGAATGAAGAAATAATAATTGATCGAACGATCCTATCTAAAATAAATAAAGATGGTCAAAATGCTTTAATTATTTCAATGATTTATGAAAAGTATGATGTTTCAATTTTTTTGATAAATAATTTTAAAATTGACATGGATATAAGAGACAAATTAGGTTGGTCAGCATTACATTATGCAGTTGCCAAAAGAAATGTTTTACTAATTAATAAATTAATTGAAAGAAATGCAGATATTGAAGTAAAAGATAATTATGGTAATACTCCTTTATGGAGAGCAACTTTTGAATCAAAAGGTTTTGGTGAAATCA
>JACMLK010000071.1 GCA_014379665.1 Saprospiraceae bacterium
TATTCCGCTTTTAGCCGTTTCCAAAACAAATTTATATTCCATATTATGATGTAAAAGTCGTTTCAATGACAAACTATATAAATTTGTAACAGACTTATATCATTTTTACCACAGATTATTCTAAATATCATACCTTTGCGTTTCTTTATGAAAAAGTTTAATTAGACAAACATGATTTTTAGTAAATTCTTCCTTTTTTTAAGTGCTGCTTTTTGTATTATTTTTAGTATTTCTTCCTGTTCAAACGAATTTGAACTGACAGAAGGCGATGTAGATATTCCTATCGTTTATGGGGTGATTTCTACCACTGATACCGCTACTTACATCAGGGTTGAGAGGGCTTTCATCAGTGAGGAGACTTCGGCATATGTTTTATCTAAAGATCCGGATCAGTTGTACTATAAGGACATAACCGTTAAACTAAAACATGTCAAATCCGGGAAAGAATTTACATTGTATAGAGTAGACGGCAATCTGGAAGGATATCAAAGAAGTCCGGGTGCTTTTGCAGACGCACCTAATTATCTGTATAAAATTAAAAAAAGTGAACTCAACTTAATACCCAAAGATGATTACACGCTTATTGTTTCACATAATGATGGTCAGGTGTTGACTGAAGCTACTACCACGGTCATAGCGCCTTATCAAAATGCGGATATTACCAATCCGGGTCCTACGGCCTTATTGTCATTAATCAATAACAGTGATTTTAAAATCAGGTGGTTCGGGGATCCGAATGCCGTGATTCATGATATTCAATTGGTCATAAATTTTAAAGAAGAAAAAGGGGGTAATCTGGAAGATAAATCCGTGGTATGGACTATTGTTAAAAACCATGATAAAAATGAATACAGTTTAAAAGGCAGGTTGTTTTATGAATTTCTTCAGGGGGCGCTTGACAAAGATCCTTTGAAAAAAAGATACTTCCAGCATGCTTCTTTAATTGTAGTTTCAGGAGGACAGGCCATAAAGGATTATATTAGTATTGGTCAGGCCAATCTTGGGATCACTTCCAGCGGTGAAATACCGGTATATTCCAATTTAAGTAAAGATGGACAGGGTATATTTTCTTCTAAAACTTCTTTCATACGTACTGATATAGGCCTTGCCCAGGGAACACTTGATTCTCTAAGGGGAAGTGTGCTAACAAAAAGTCTTAATTTTCAATAATCTACTGACTAACTGTCAGATAATTTAGACTATTTTACTGTCAATTTTCCAATTTTGACAGTTGTTGCACTGTAAGTAACCCTATTTTTATATTGGCACACAGATTGACTATGTAAATGTGTTCAATTAAAAATTAATTACTTAAAATTAAATAAAAACAGACATGGGTAAAATAATAGGCATAGACTTAGGAACTACAAATTCTTGTGTCGCTGTAATGGAAGGCAATGAGCCTGTCGTGATTGCAAATGAAGAAGGCAAACGTACTACCCCATCTATTGTAGCATTTCTGGACAATGGTGAAAGGAAGATAGGTGATCCTGCAAAAAGACAGGCGATCACCAATCCAACAAGAACAATTGCATCTATTAAAAGATTTATGGGCAACAGATTCAGTGAAGTGAACAAGGAAGCTGCAAGAATGGCATATAAAACTACTAAAGGTGACAACGACACGGTTAGGATTGATATAGATGGTAGATTATATACTCCGCAGGAAATTTCTGCGATGGTGCTCCAGAAAATGAAAAAAACAGCCGAAGATTTTCTTGGTCAGGAAGTCACTGACGCGGTCATTACCGTTCCTGCATACTTTAACGATTCACAAAGACAGGCCACTAAAGAAGCAGGCGAAATAGCAGGTCTTAAGGTACAAAGAATCATCAATGAACCCACCGCTGCTGCACTAGCTTATGGGTTGGATAAAAAACATCAGGATAGTACAATCGCTGTATTTGATCTCGGTGGTGGTACATTCGATATTTCCATACTCGAACTTGGTGACGGGGTTTTTGAAGTAAAATCAACCAATGGCGATACCCATTTAGGTGGTGATGATTTCGATCAGGTGATCATTGACTGGTTGGCTGATGAATTCAAATCTCAGGAAAACATGGATTTGAGAAAAGATCCGATGTCCCTTCAAAGAATAAAGGATGCAGCCGAAAAAGCAAAGATTGAGCTGTCTTCTTCCGCAGAAACAGAGATCAATCTGCCTTATGTGACTGCTGTTGATGGGGTGCCAAAACACCTTGTTATGAAACTAAGCAGGGCAAAATTTGAACAACTTGCAGGATCTTTGATAAAGAGAACACTCAAGCCATGTGAAGACGCCCTCAAAGATGCAGGCATGAATAAGAGTAAAATTGATGAAGTTATATTAGTAGGAGGTTCTACCAGAATTCCTGCTATCCAGCAGGCAGTAGAAGACTTTTTCGGAAAGAAACCCAACAGAAGTGTAAATCCTGACGAAGTGGTAGCGCTCGGTGCAGCCATTCAGGGAGGAGTTTTGAGCGGAGATGTAAAAGATGTCCTGTTGCTGGATGTGACGCCA
>JACMLK010000072.1 GCA_014379665.1 Saprospiraceae bacterium
TTGATATCAAATCTATCACCTAAAACGACTTCAGCTTCTTTGCGTAACTCTCTAATTTTAAGTTCTCCGATTTTATATGAAACAGCCTGAGCAGGCCAGCCAATATACCTGTCAATTTCAGTATTGACTTCATGCATTGAAAGTGCGGTATTGGATGATAAATAGCTGACAGCCCGATCTCTGCTCCATCCCTTGTAGTGCAATCCCACATCAACCACCAATCTGCATGCCCGCCACATTTCGTAGGTTAATCTGCCAAAGTCTTCATACGGTGTTTCGTACATTCCTATCTCTTTTCCAAGGTATTCGGAATAAAGGCCCCATCCCTCTCCAAAAGCACTGATATATAAGTTTTCTCTGAATTTGGGTATGTTTTTAAGTTCTTTTGAAAGCATAATCTGGAGATGATGTCCAGGCACGGATTCATGAAGCGTAAGAGATGGTAATACATATAGCGGTCGACTCTCAAGTTTGTAGGTATTAACCCAGTACGACCCTGCTTTGCCAGTCTCATATGATCCTTCTGAATACCTTCCTCCTGTATAGTTTGGTGCAATCGATGCAGGAACTTCTTCCACAGTAAACGGCATTCTTGGTAATTTGGTAAAATATTGAGGTAATTTACCTTCAATTTTTTTTGCAAGCCAGGTAGCTCTATAGAGTAGTTCTCTTGGAGTTTTGGCATAAAACTGGTTATCTGTCCTTAGAAAATCAATAAATGATGTTAAACTCCCTTTGAATCCGGATGATGCCATGACTTCACCCATTTCGTTCCTGATTCTTGCAACCTCTGATTCACCGCGTGTGAAAATTTCATCCGGCGTCATATTAAGTGTCGTAAAGTAAAGTGTTTTTCTCTCATAATATGCTTTGCCTCCATCCAATGCACTGATACCGGGCTCTGATTTGGATGACGGTAAGTATTCTGATTGTAGGAATTCAGTAAATTTTTTGTATGATGGAATAATGTCTTGCTGTATTATACTTTTTACCACCTTTCTTAGACTGTCATTTTCAAGACACGGATTGATAAAAATATTGTTATCCGGATCTATCAGACTATATGGAGTTAACAGATCTATACATCGCTGAGTGATTATAACAGGTGATGTTTTGCCCTTTGCGATCCCTGTTTTCATCAGCCCTTGAACTTTCATGAGGTATGACGGAAGCTCTTTCAATTTTTTTACATAATTCTTTTTTTCTTCGGTTGAATTTGTTTGTTCATATTGCAGATTATAAATGATTTCGGTCAGAAACCCTCCTTCAGCATTGAGCGGTAAAAGATGTGCTTCAAAATTCAGGTCATTCCATTCGTTTTCCAATTCAAGTTGGAGTAAATCTTTATTTATGACATCATCTATATTCAGATTTGAGGTATCCAGGCCAATAAGATCTTTAATTAATTTTGAATAGAAATCTTTTTTAGCCGTCCTCGTGCTATCTGTTTCTACTTTCCACTTTCCTTTATCTGCTGCAGAAAGAGAATCCTGAAAGGTCTGATATGCAATGATAATATCTGAAATTCCGGAGGAATCTCTATGCTGGCATGAACTTAAAATAAGGAAATTAAAGATTACTATTACAATGTAAAATCTCATGAATTATTATTTATTGAAATAGAGCATTGTTCGTATTCCATTTTCTCCTGTAAAGGAATAATACACCAATAATGATGACCATCAAGGCTGAAATGGTTCCTATCTCCTTCATGATTGCCTGTCTCCCTGAGAGGCCGAGTACATTTTCAGGAATATTGATGTAGGCAGCAAATTCGATATAGTTCTGTACAAACAATCCGAAAATAAAGGTGAGAATGGCTGTGAAAAACAATATGAGTGAAATATGGAATGAATCCGGCCTTATCCGGAATACATTATTGACCTGTGCCAATAAATAAGCTATTGGAAAGCTGAAACCAAGAATGAAAATAACAGTGATGCTAAAAGTATAAAATAATCCAATACTAACAGTAAGTAAAATACCCAAAGAGAAAATCCAACTGATATTACACCATTTATCAGCCAGGTTACTAAAAAATCTTCTAAACATGAATATCAATAAAGAAATAAAATATAGCGTAAGATTATTAAAAACGCTTTGACTTTCATCTTTTAATACCAAAGACCATACGACATAACTGAGCTCAATAAAGATCAGTATACCGGATATTGATAACATAGCAAAGGTAAAAAATGATGGAAGGTTACGGATCGCTTCGGGAGTTTTGACTTCAGCATAATCATCATTATTCCTAAAAAACAAAAAAGAAAGTAAGAAGGTACATATGGTCAAATATACGTGGTACCACTCCAAAGATAATTTCTCCTTCCCAACCTGAAATATAATTGGTTCCCAATCTACAATGAGCGGAAGGAATTTTAAAGAAACTGTCAAACCAACACTCAAAAATACCCAGGACAAATCCCGCATTAAATGTTTGGAACGGAGTATTAAAGATTTAAATATAATTCCGGTCATTAATCCCTGAATGAAACCCAAAACGATGAATAAGATGACATGAAAAATAAAAAATGAAGCCAGAACCATCAAAATATGCAATCCCAATAATATCAAAAATAAAATGGGTTTAAATTCTCGCTTCAAATAAAAGATAAAACCAACACCCGTGATCATTATGGACATTATGATACCTACAGATGTATAATTTAAGATTTGTCCTTCAATACTTTCGGGAATTACATATCCAAGCCATACTGCCATATATAGGGAAATGACAGCCACAGAACCACTCAGACTTACCTTCTTAAATATCATCATGTATATGGCTTATTCCTGATATTCGATCTTTTCTTCTTTGAAAGTGAACAGGAACAGAACCAGGATAACTGCAGCAAATCCCGCCGGATACATCCATATTGTCTTCCAGTCATTAGGATTAATCTCTACGATTTTGCCTGCTATCCAGAAACCTATCAACATGCCTACACCATAGGTAGCGAGTGTAATCAGTCCCTGGGCAGCACTTTTAATGTGACTTCCTGCCTTTGCATTGGTGTAAATCTGGCCGCTTACAAAAAAGAAATCATAACATATGCCATGTAAAGCAATACCAAGAAGCAGCATGAATGACAAACTACCTGCGTCACCAAATGCAAACAATACATACCTTAGAGCCCATGCCAGCATCCCAACCAGGATAGTATTTTTAAAACCGTATTTTTTAAAAAAGATAGGTAAAAGCAACATAAAACCAACTTCTGACATTTGACCAATAGTCATTTTACCGGTTGGATTTTCCATCCCTAAATTGACAAGAAACGGGTTGGCGTTGGCATAATAAAAAGCCAATGGAATACATATCAGTATGGAGGAGATAAAAAACACCAGGAAGTTTCTATCAGAAAGTAACTTTAATGCATCCAATCCAAGAATATCTGAAACTGTAATCTTTTGATCTTTATCTACTTTTGGTGGTGTTGCGGGAAGGAAGAAGCTAAGTACACCTAACATAGCTGAAGCCCCCCCTGCCAGGAGGAATGTGTTTTTAAGCATACCGGAACTTATCATATCAGGGGCATCCCACTTAAATAAGTAGCTGATCGACAAACCTGCCACTATCCATCCGATAGTCCCAAAGACCCTGATATATGAAAACTCTTTGGCCGGATCCTTCATTTGATTGAAAGATACAGAATTGACCAATGCCAATGTAGGCATATATGCAATCATGTATCCCAGTACGTAAGGATAAAATACCCCAAAATCGGACGACTGTGACATCAGATACATCAGTCCTGCTCCTATCAAATGAAGTATTCCTAGTATTTTCTCTGCATTAAAAAATCTGTCAGCTATCAGTCCGATAATAAATGGTGCAATAATAGCTCCCCAAGACTGAGTACTGAATGCCTGACCAATCTGACTGCCTGATGCTGACATATTGCTACCGAGAAACGTTCCAAGTGTTACAAACCATGCTCCCCATATAAAAAACTGGAGAAACATCATAAATGAAAGTTGGATTTGAATGGATCTATTCATGTTGATTATTGTATTTGATTTGATTTTAATTCCCTGATTTTTATATTCCTATACCATACCTTATCTCCATGATCCTGGAGAGAGATATGTCCACCTTTGGCTAATCCAAAGTCCTTCATGTCTTTAAATTTACTTTTAGCTACCATCGTTTTCCATGTGTCATCGTGCATAGTAAATGACACTACTTTATAACCATTCAGCCAAAAATCAATTTTACCGTCAAGACTTTTAATTCTCGCCTCATTCCATTCCCCGGCCGGCTTTACGGTAGAATATGTACATGCTATCATATCATAAA
>JACMLK010000073.1 GCA_014379665.1 Saprospiraceae bacterium
GGAACTGATCAATAACACGCTCAAATATGCCAAAGCTAAAAACATAGGCATTGAATTTATATCAGACGAATCGGGTTCCATTGCTTTGACTTACACTGATGATGGTATCGGTTTTGACACTGAAAAGTTGACAGATGGGCTGGGCATAAGTAATATTATGACCAGAAGTGAATTACTTGGAGGTACCTACAAAATCACATCTGTACCAGGTGGAAAGGGCATGTCATTTTATTTTAAATTCCCAAATAATGACTAAAATCAGAGTAGGCATCGCAGATGATGAGTTATTGTTTATTCAGGGTATGAAGCTGATTCTTGAGCATGACCCTGAACTGGTGGTGACCATGGAAGCTGAAAACGGAGCACAATTACTGACGAAACTTTCCACAGAAAAGATTTTACCTGATGTCATCCTGTTGGATATTGGTATGCCTGTGATGGATGGTGTCGATGCCCTGATCAGCATAATCAGCATGTCCCTTCCGGTCAAAATAATCATGCTCACTTCGCATTATACAGACAGCATGATCGTCAGACTACTCGATGAAGGGGCAAGTGGATTTTTACCAAAAAACGAACATCCGGATGTCGTTATTAAAACCATAAAAAGCGTAGTTCAATCCGGTTTTTATATCAATGATCATATTGTACAGATTGTCCGCGACAGGAGATTGCTGTCCCGAAAGAAACCAATAAATGCACAGCTTTCTCATCGTGAAATCGAAATACTCAAACTTATATGCGCAGAATTTACCAACAAAGAAATTGCAGAACAATTAGGAATCAGTATCCGAACCATAGAAGGTCACAGAATGAGTATTCTTGAAAAAACAGATTGTAAAAATATAGTGGGTATGGTCATTTATGCTATCGAGCACAAAATAATACAGGTACATCTAAGTCGCATCGTACGTTAAATCCACACAGATCTTTCGTTTCCGCTTATCAGATGCACCAAAAAAAAGAGCACAATTTTCATTGTACTCCATAGATCACTCACATAGTCTTTATCTGAGTTTTATTTGCCAGGTTGCTTAGAGAGAAAAGCAGCCATCCCGGTAGTATCTATATTACCTTGCACAGACCAGGCAAAATCGAGCTTCAATTTGCCGGTAAAAATACTGTCATCCAGACTTACATAGGCATCACCATTATATGGAGTCCCATTGGAGGGTTGATACACATCATAAGCCGCATATACATGACAACTCATACAATTGGTCCTTACTCCTGCATTGGTCATGATCTTCTGTCCGTTTTTGACCACATAACTATTGCTGCCCGTAAATACACTTGGTCCGAATCCTGCTTCCAGATACGGATTAAATCCAATCACAGTATCTCCTACACTTGATCCCCCGGTATAAGGCTGATCCGGATAGACCATTGAATAGGCAACTGCCATCGCATAGTGTGCAGCTGCACCTTTCAGATAAGACAACGGACGGGCTTGTGCTATTTGCTTTGAGCTTGGAGCAGGTGGATTGTCAGCATCAGAAGCCCACCAGAATGACTGCCATGTCCATCGCAGCGTCTCACGGGTCGCCACATGCATACCCACTAATAAGGCAATGTCACCAGGTTTGGCGTCTGTGCCGAATTCTTTATTGTAATAATATACATCTTCATCATTCATCGTATAAGAAATAAAATCAGTGAGATTGTAGATGGTAGCCCGCGATGGACCACTGCAGCTCATATCCTGACTGCCATTTCCCTGACCTCTGTTATTGATATCCACATATATACACGATTTCCATTCTATTTCAGGAAAAGCTTCGACCTTATTGGTTGGGCCGTGCCATGATGCCATAGCATATAAACCTGTAGAATCCAGTTTGCTCTTTTCTATTAGTTTAAACACTGGTTTTATAGTGATGGCATCGGATGGGAAATCAGGAATCTGCGTTCTGCCTTCCTGAGCATAATGTGCCAGTGTGGTATACATAAATATTTTATTTTTCAATGCATAGTCTGACGCGGCAGGACTGTAGGAAACGGATTCCGAAATTTTGGTATCAGCATGTTCACCCCCTTTAAGTTCAGCGTGCAGAAATTGATTGGGTTTGTTCAGATTGGCTCTTCCTGTTCTGTGAATACCCGTTCCGTTGATGCTGTCGATGATTTCAGATGGAGTCAGCCAGGTCTCGTACACCAATAAAACCTGACCTCCTAAGGATTGAGTGGTAGATGAAGTAAGACCCGCCCAGATACCCCATCCATGATGGTATATCTCATCCATCTTACCTGATTTAATCCAGCCGTTGATCGTATTAGAGTCCTGAGGAAAGGTAAAGTCCGGTATCCCGGTGTCAGGAAAGGGTGCTGGTGTGACTTTGTCGGCTACAAAAAGGGGCATTTCTTTGATTTCCTTATTTCCACAGGAAAACATAAAGCCCGCCATGATAAAAAAAATAACATTCAAAAAGCGTTCATTTTGCATGATGTATAGTTAAAGGGGTTAGTAAATCACGTCATCAAAAAAACCGGTATCGAGATAATTGAAGTCTAGTCTTGCCGGTTATCACTGTGGCAACATTTTTTTTACAGAATAAATGATATACTTCAATAATTTTTGAATAAAAAATATCATAAGCATCCGGACCCTAACCCCGAAAGGGGTTAAATATTTGTAACGACGGATGAAATCCGTCGATAAAGATACGATAACCTAGTTTTTGGCGACATTTTTGCCTTAAAATGCAAAAATGGTGACAAGAAACATACATCTTCACTTTTGCAAATATGACCATTTTACTCCAAACCCTTGAAAAGAAGACCCACCGTCATGGTTACCTATCAGGTGGATCATCCTTTCATTCTTCTACATCAAAGCAAACTGACTTTGCCTATCTCAAAGTCGGATGTGAAGAAAACGGGTGTCGGAAACTAAAATTCGGGTACTCATCGGAAAGAGCATTTCTTTATTTGTCTTTTGATATTCGTTATACATGCTTTGAAGTAATCTTTAATATCTTGCCAGACGCATCAATCCATCACCACCTTATGGAAA
>JACMLK010000074.1 GCA_014379665.1 Saprospiraceae bacterium
AGCTCATATTCCTTCAGACATACCTCACAGTGCCATTGCATTGACTCGTGTAAAAGTCATGGACTGTTTCCGCCCTGTCCGCGAAGATTTTAAAACACTTGAACCCTGGTTATAAAATCTACACATCTAACAATCTAAACCTTTAACTTTATTAACCTTCCTTCTGATTAAGCATCATTCTCCAATTCTAATGTTATCAAAAGTCCCCTTTAGGGGATTTAGGGGCAATCCGGCATCCCGCGCGATTGGGATCATCTTCGCTTTGTGCGGACTTGGCTTTGGTACGTGGGCTTCCTTTATTCCTTTTGTTAAACAAACTTTTCATTTGGGTGAAGCACAGTTAGGACTTCTGCTGTTATGCCTGCCTCTTGGAAATTTTATTGCTAATCCATTAACAGTAGTATTGATCAGACGATGGGGTGCAGTACGTATTGCGCTTGTAGCAGGTTCGTTGACTGCTTTCTTTTTTGCTATGCCGGTTAGTATTCCATCACTCACTTATGCAGCCATTGGTCTTGTTCTTGCAGGTGGTTTTTTTGGAATTACAAATGTAGCGATGAACACTCTTGCTTCTTCATATGAGACAAAAACAGAAATAAAAATCATGTCCACATGTCATGGTATGTGGAGTGTCGGAGCAATGTTAGGTTCGCTCATTTCAGGTCTTGCCATTTTACCAATCAGTCATTATTTTAAATATGGTATTTCTCCACAGGCAAATTATGTTTTTGCATTGGCATTGTGTATTCTATTCATCACGTGGTTGATCAGAAAAGATTTTTCATTTCTTATACAAATGCAGCATACACAGAGCAAACAACAAAAGATCAGTTGGCGGGCTTTCAAACCGACCCGGATCTTATGGATGCTGATTACAATTTGTCTTTGTACTTATCTGACAGAAGGCACGATGGCAGATTGGTCAGCTGTTTACCTGAAAGAAATCGTATTGGCACCTGAAACCATTGCCGGTTGGGGTTTTGCAGTCTATTCCTTTTGCATGGCAGCAGGAAGATTCATCGGTGATAAGCTCATTGCACGTTTTGGATCGATACCGGTATTAAGGTCAGGTGGGTTCTTTGTTTTTGCAGGTCTAATTGTTGTCATACTGTCTCACAATACATGGATCGCTTTGCCTGGATTCATGCTTGTCGGAATTGGGATTTCACTTGCATCCCCTATTCTTTACAGCTCCGCAGCAAATGTTACCGGATTAGCGCCCGGAGTAGGATTAGCAACACTCAATACATTTGCCATGGCCTCATTCTTCGGAGGACCCGTTCTAATTGGCTTTATAGGAAAAATGGCCGACTTGAGAATTGCATTTATGTTCGTTGCTTTTGCATCCATCATATGGTTAATCCAGACGACGAGACTATTACGAATTTTGAAATCTTCTAACAGTCAAGGGATTTAATCAGGATAAATCATGACCGATCATGATGTCTGATTTGTGATCACACATTTATGAAAACGAAAGCTTCGGCCACATTCTCCACAGCAGAAAACCAGCTATCAACCCAACACCAAAAGATATTAACGCATACATTCCTTCCCCATAGATCCAGTACCCTATCCCAAACAGAAATCCATAGATCATAAAACATCCGATCAGCATAGCACCGATCTCTAA
>JACMLK010000075.1 GCA_014379665.1 Saprospiraceae bacterium
AAAATAAAGCGTTTGTAACAGGATCACAGCGGCGATTAACCGCAGCAACCACGTGAGAATAAGGAAGGGTTTCATCTATTAATTAGGAATTAATAATTAATAATTAACAATAAGAAGAGTCTTAATGCTGTGATTTTATTTAGTATAAATCATTCGATTGTAGTTATTAAGTTACAGCCCTTTGGCAACCTGATGCGTGTATGACGTATTAATGTGAAAATCCTTACAATAGACCACGGACCATAGACAACAGACGACAGAGGATAATGCTTCCAGGAAATTCAAAACACTCCGTGGTCTATGGTCCGTGGTCTGTGGTCCTTTTCTATTACATTTACAAAAACAACTTTCATGCAGGTACCCTTGATGGCAGAAAGATTTGCAGCAGGAGAATCACCGGAAATCCTCTTCTGGGTTGGGTGCTCCGGAAGTTTTGATCAGCGTGCCCAGAAAATCACAAGGGCATTTGCATCCATCCTGCAGAAAACAGGGATCAGCTTTGCAGTGCTGGGCAAAGAAGAATTTTGCACCGGAGATCCTGCACGCAGGGCCGGCAATGAATTCATCTTCCAGATGATGGCCTATCAGAACATCCAGATTCTGAATAATTATGCCATTAAAAAAATTGTAACCGCCTGTCCCCATTGTTTCAACATTTTCAAAAATGAATATCCGCAACTGGGTGGAACATACGAAGTCATTCATCATACTACTTTCCTGCAACAGCTGATTGATGAAGGCAAGATCCGTTTGCGCGAAGGCGGCGCCTTTAAAGGAAAAAAAATCACTTACCACGACAGTTGTTACCTGGGAAGGGCCAATGATATTTATGATGCTCCCCGCAGGGTGCTCGAAGCATTGGATGCAGAACTGGTGGAAATGAAACGATGCCGCTCCAACGGCCTTTGTTGTGGAGCAGGTGGTGCACAGATGTTCAAAGAAGAAGAAAAAGGAATGAAGCGAATCAACCAGGAAAGAACAGAAGAAGCGATCAGCACCGGCGCTTCATTTATTGCGGCTGCATGTCCGTTTTGCAATACGATGTTGACGGATGGAGTAAAAAGCCAGGAGAAAGAAGATAGTGTGCAGGTACTAGATGTAGCGGAAATGGTGGCTGCATCAATGGAGTAAAGCAGTTTCACGCAAAGATGCAAAGTAAACAAAGAAGCAAAGAGGAATTCCCCTTTGCTTCTTTGCTTACTTTGCATCTTTGCGTGAAATCACCTCCAAACTCAATCTCTTCGCCAACCAACTATCCTTCACCGGTATCAGCCATTTGTTTAAAAATTCTTCTTTGGTCTGAACCAGGTTATTGAAATAAAGTGTGTCAGCATTAATGAAATGGTGATCAATTGCATATTTCAATTGTGCCATTGGGATCACCTGCACTCTTTCTTTAATAATAAAAGCAAGCGCGTGCCGATCGAATAAATGCACATTAAACAATTGTTCCAAGTCTTTCATGAGTCGTACGGAGCTGTCGGTACTGCATCCGCTTACCCCCGTTGCAGTTTCATCTGCCATTAGCATGATGAACTGCCCAAAGAACAAATTGGCATATCCTTTTACCGGTGTGCCGTGTGAGGCCCAGCCGGACACAAATTCTTTTAACAAATCTTCAATTTCCAACGCTTCTGGCAAAGTGAATATCCTGTTCGACTGGTACACCCACACCCTGGATTTATTATCAAATGTGAAGGGAATAAGCTGGTGATAATTCATGTTCATGTCATAAAGGTAAGGAGAGTTGAATCGGGAAGTTTGGTTTGGTGAAAGAGGAGTCGTATTTTATCGTGACTAAGCTATTGGATGCCATCCATTCATTCAAAATCCGAAATGAATATTCTGAAAGATCTTCCCGAACTGCTTCGTACCAACGTTATCTCGCAGGAA
>JACMLK010000076.1 GCA_014379665.1 Saprospiraceae bacterium
ATGGAAAACAAAAAAATAACCATTGTTTTTAAAGTCAGGGTGAAAAACAACAGATAACATTCCCTGTTCACTTGAAGTGCCCATACCTGTTATCGTGATCAAGGTATCATATAACACGTAACTTTTATTGAAAACCCTGATGCGACCCCCTTGTTCTGCTACAAATACCCTATTTGTTCCATCTCCTGCATGAGTCAGTTGAATGGGAAAAGTGATGTTGGGGGAACTGATCACGGAAGTGAAAGTGACAGTAGTGTCCTGCGCTGAAATATGAGAAAAAGACAAAAGACATATAAAAGCAAATAAGTTTAAAGTACTTTTCATCGTGTATAGTATTTGTTAAGGTTAAGAATATTTGTATTTGATGCTATAACGAATTGATAGATAGTTACACTACATGATTAAGATAAAATCTAATTCACTCTGTAATTAGAAACTAACTCTTTTAACCATGAAGCAGTAATAGCTATTTTATTGCCATAGTAAACTTAGGCTTCAAGGCTATTCCATGTAATTGTTGATGATAGATTCTCTCCCGCATTAGCAGCCAATAGCTACTTTTTTCCTAGATTATTCCTATAACAATTTTTCCCATCATATTGTTGCCCCCCATTGATTTGGAAAGCAAAGGTTACCAATTTAAAAAGTAAAAACCACCCTTACTCCAACAAAATGAAGACCACCCATTATTAAAATCTTTAATATAATGTTGTCTTTTACTTAACACCAGATTTACATTGGCTGGCCATCTTTGCGGGATACTTTCGGACATAAATACATACATGCCAAAACGCAAAGTAGAAATAGTGGTCATCAGTGATACTCATTTGGGTACTTACGGATGTCACGCTGATCAGTTGCTGCAATATCTCAAAAGCATAGACCCCGATACCCTCGTACTCAACGGAGATATCATAGATATCTGGAACTTCAGCAAAAGCTATTTTCCAAAAAGTCATATTCATGTACTGCGCCAGATACTCAAGCTCACAGAAAAAGGAACTAAAACATACTACATCACGGGCAATCATGACGAAGCACTTCGTATGTACTCGGGTACAGCGATTGGTCATTTTCTCATAGATGATAAACTGATACTGCATATTGATGGCAAAAAGGTATGGATTTTTCATGGGGACATATTTGACGCTACCACTAAAGGATGGGCAAGAATTATGGCCAGACTGGGGGGTAAGGGTTATGATCTCCTGATCCTGACCAACAGGCTAATCAATGAACTATTGTCTTACTTAGGTTATGAAAAAATCAGCTTTTCAAAAAAAATAAAATCAGGGGTAAAAAAAGCGGTAAAATGGATTGCAGATTTTGAAAATATTGCAGCCACATTGGCTATCGACCAGCACTTCGATACCGTCATATGCGGACACATCCATCACCCACAATCCAGCATCATCACCAATCAAAAAGGCAGTGTGCACTATCTGAACAGCGGTGACTGGGTGGAAAGCTGCACCGCACTGGAGTATCATGAAGGTCAATGGGTATTGTACCGTCATGCTGATGCTCCGTTGACAGATCCGGTACACAACGAGATCGATCCGACGGTGGAAGAAGCTGAACCCGAACTGTCTCTTTTTAACATCAAAACCATCTATGAACATACTTTATTCAGTTCAGGCCACAGGTAACGGACATATCAGCCGGGCACATCAATTGTATCCTCATCTTTGCGCATTGGGAAATGTGGATATCATGCTCAGTGGCTCAAATGCTACCCTACAAATGGATATACCTGTCAAATACAGGAGTAGAGGATTGAGTCTTTTTTATTCCAGATGCGGCGGACTGGACTTTTTCAAAACACTGAAGGGATTTAATTATCCGGGTATTATACGGGAAGCTAAAGACTTGCCCGTTGAAAAATATGATCTCATCATCAATGATTTTGATCACATCACTGCCCGCGCCTGCAGGTTTAAAAAAGTACCTTCCATACAGTTTGGACATCAGGCCAGTTTTATGTCCAAAGCTACGCCGCGGCCAGATAAAAAGAGTTTTTTTGGCGAACTGGTACTTAAAAAATATGCTACTGCAAGTCAATATGTGGGATTACATTTTGATAGGTACGATGATTTCATTTTTCCACCGGTGATCAAGGAGGTATTTATTCAATCCAGACCTATAGATCAGGGACACATCACGGTGTACACTCCGGCTTATGATGAAGATTGTCTTAAAGAGTTGTTTACTTCTTTGGATCACGTTGAGTTTCACTGGTTTTTACCTCACGTTACTTATCCGTATAAAGAAGGCAATATTCATTACTTTCCTGTAGATCATACCTATTTTAATGACAGTCTTATCCATTGTCACGGACTGATTACAGGCGGAGGATTTGAAACACCTTCAGAAGCACTTTTCCTTGGCAAAAAACTGCTGACCATACCTATAGATGGTCAATATGAACAACAGTGTAATGCGGCTGCACTAGAAAAAATGGGTGTATCAAGACTTTCGTTTTTGAATCAGGGTAGCAAAACATTTTTGATTGATTGGATACAGAAGGAAAATTCTACTCATGCAGTTCATGCCAATAATATTCCTGAGACTTTAAGTTACCTTCTTAGTCTGTCATAGTGCAACATTGCCCCCTGGAAGGCTTAATTCTTTAAAACTTATATCCTACTCCGGCCATCAATCTTAGCTGAGCGTTGACCCTGTCAGTGTAGTCGGACTCAATTGCCTTATCAATCACTAACCCGGTGCCTAAATCTATGATCCAATGATCATTTATTCCAAATTGGTAGCCAATCCTGATAATTCCACCCATGCTTGAAATTCCATATTTTAACACATTACCCGCATCATCAAGTTTTACATCATCATAATCATAATTGTAGGATATCCCGGGTGACAGATAAAAACCGGTAAGGTTTGTCTTGTTGGAGAAATATTTTTTGAAGTCGATGGAGGCATTGATCCAATTGTTTTCGTTAAAAAAAACCAGGTGTCCCCGGTGAAAATTTAGAACGATAGAAGTATTATCTGACATACGGTATTCCAGGTGTACCGAAGGTATGATGGGCAAATTAAGCACATTGGTTTTTATAATAAACCTTTGTTGTTTCTCTTGTGCTGAAATCATCACAGACGTCAATCCCAGCACTATTAAAATAAGTTTCTTTAACATATAAATTTTTTTCCAATATTTGTTTTGAGTTTTAATCTACTCTTTTTTAATGTCCTATAATTGATGTAGCAGAAGCAGTAAGCACTTCAAATTCTATTCAAATTGACTTTAATGAGTAACAAATAAATACAATATGTGTTGCCGATTAGTATATGCAGGCAGGTATGGCATACCAGCAGGGATACCGATTCCGGATGGGAAACGCGGAAGCTATGTCGAATATTTTTAAAGCAGATGAGTTCCTTATCAGGACTTACCCCTAACCTACTAATGATAAATATTAATTATTCATTAATAACTAATATACAATAAGTTAACATTAAAAAATAACCTTTGTGCATAATTATTCACCAACTTAAAAATATTAAGATGCACTTTTTGCGATTTATTTTTATCATCCTTTTCTGTATCCCTTTTACTCTGGTTCAATCAGAAAAATTGCCAAAATATGAAGATACAGACATTGTCCGTTGGTATAAAGAAGCCCAACATCAGGAGAAAATACAATCAGGTTTGCTGAATGTCATGAGCTACAATACCTGGGGTCTTCCAATAGAATTAAAAGGACATGATCACTTCAGGAGATTTAAATCTATGGCAGACAGCCTGTTGCTGACAAATTCGGATATCATTGCCCTACAGGAAACATTTCATCCTGTACTCAGAGACCATTTAATGAAAATGCTATCAAAAGATTACTACACTTTTAGTGATTACAGGTGCAACAGGTCAATTCTGCCATATGTAGAGATGGATTGTTATGGTGGATTGATGACACTATCGTCTTTACCTGTTACGTCAGAAATTTTCTATCCATATCCGGTAAACGAAACCTCATCCATCATAGAAAAAACAGGGGGTAAAGGTTTTTTAATCACTCAGATATCACATGGCCGAAAATGTATCAATATTATCAATACCCACTTGTACGCCGGGGATTACCCCAAGGCTGAAAACATCAGAATGGAGCAGATTAAATATATGCATAAGGTCATTCAGCATATTCCTGATTTTTACCGCAATGAAACGATACTGCTAGGGGATTTTAATGTACATCATCCTGATGTAGAATGTTCTGTGGTGTATGATTATATAGTGTCGGATATGGGATTTGATGATAGTAAAAAATCAATAAATGACAATGATTTTACCTGCGATCATAAGACAAACAAATATGTCGCAGCAAGTGAGAAAAGGACAAAACTCGATTATGTTTTTTTAAAATCCGACCTTAACGATGGAAAGATAGACATCCTGAATCAATTCAGAGCAATGGATAATAAAAAGCTTCCGATGTCTGATCACTTTGGTTGGCAGGTACAGATCAGATTGCTTTAAGATCCTGTCTATCTAATCAGCTCAAAGGTTATTAAATACATCATGATACCCATTTACCATTCTGTCTGTTAAAAAATGCTCCAAGGTGAATTTCCTGAATTTTTCATTGTTTGTTGATGACAATCGGGAGTGCCGTATGATTTGTTCTCTCCAGGCATGGGTATCTCCTGCTTTGACCAAATAACCGTTTTTACCATTATAAATGGCATCAGTGATGCCTTCGATATCGGCGGCAAGTACAGTCTTACCTTTGACTGACGCTTCAAGCGACACCAGTCCAAATCCTTCCATATCACCACTAACCATAATATTTGGCATGATCATTAAAGTTGCTTTGCTGATGAGATAATCTCTGAGTTCATTATCCACTTTTCCAACACGGATGATTCTGTCCGGACGCTTGGTAGACTCTTTATACAAATCATAAACATCATTTGGTTTCCCAAAAAAAAGATCTACCAGATTTTTGACCTTATCAGGTAAAATTTGCAAAAGATATGGTTCTTTATGGTGGCTGATTCCGATGTGTACAAATTTATAAGAAGGATGAAGTAATGGAATCACCTCCCTGGCAAACCAGCTAAAACCTTTTCGGCGGACTGGTCTTCCGATAGCGAGCAGTATCTTATCATGATCAATATCAATGCCTAACTCTTCCGAAATATACCTGTCATACTTGTCACTGAGCGCAATGAAGGGTCCTTTATTTTCCACGCCGTTATTTACTACGATAAGTTTTTCGTCCGGAAAGTTTCTTTTTTTACATTCCTGTTTAGTAGCTTCACTGACACAGATAAATGCATCAAATGTCATCAATTTTGGAAGTATCTTTTTTTGATATACTGACAAAGGGAATACCACTTCCAATCCATGAAGTGTCACGACAACTTTTCGGCCCTGAGCATTTACCCGTAGCATGCTGAAAAACGCACCCATCAATCCGTCATTAAGATGTATAATTTTAATATCCGGGTGTTGACGGAGCATCTTTTTTACCCTGAATTTTAATTTCAGAAAGAAAAGCGCAATGTGTTCTTTACCGGTATAAATGATGTCGTAGCTTCCATAGATATTTTTATACCCATTGATCAACTGAAAGCTTTGATTCTCCATGCCGCCAACAGCAGGCGGATACTTGTGTGTAATAAATAATATAGCCAAGAAAATGATGTATGGTGTTAAAAAAGAATTCCTTTGGTCCTGTTATATGATTCTTCTTTTAATTGCCTGTTATGATCAGCCAAAGGCAACCTGATATGCGTGACTTAATTTGAATTGCGGTTCAACGGATTGTCTCTCTGCCAATGTCTTCAGATCGTTGAAATAGGTATCGGTCAGGGTCTGCCAGCGGAGTCCTTCTGCAAATGCCAATCCTTCTCTGATAAATCTAAGCCTAACATCCTCTAGTTCCATTATATCTTTTATCCGGTCAATATATTCATGGCTTGATTCCGGTGTACAAAGAAAACCATTCTCGCCGTCTTTTATAAAACCCGCAGAACCTCCGCCGTTGGCAATGACACAGGGAAGCCCCGAGGCCATAGCTTCTGCAACTACATTGCCATAGGTCTCTGTCACGGATGTAAAGAGAAAAACATCACAGGATGCATAGACTTTCGCCAGTTCATCATGAGGTAGCTGCCCCGGGAAAAAAGCTCCTGGCATCAGGGTCAACATTTCTTCTTTGGCAACTCCGTCACCTGCAATAATAAAGTTGCAGGGAATATCCAACGACATGGCTTCATTATAAATTTTCACCAATGTCTTAAGATTTTTCTCCCATACCAGACGACTTACGAAAAGCACATTTTTCTTATTGTTGCCTGTATAATTATGAATACTTTCAACATTTCTACGACTGGGGTTGAAAATTTCGGTATTGAGACCTCTGGACCAGATTTTCATGTGTTGAGTAGACATGCCGTACGATCTCAATTCTCTTACCATATGGAGTGTTGGGATATAAATAATATCACAGTTGTCATAAAATTTCTTTTGGTCTTTTGCTACCCATTTCGTTACAGACCGAATAATTGCAGGAAATCTTTCCAGATAGTATTTGATATAGGATATGAAATGTGTATGATAAATAGTCAACATCGGTAAACCTTTGGATTTACCGTACTTCATTCCAAATTTCCCCAACATGGAAGGGGTAGAAATATGCAAAACATGAGGGTTGAAATCATTCAATACTTTTTTTAATCTCCTTTGATGAAAAAAAGGCATGGCCATGCTGTAATCCTTGTTGAATGGTATCTGTATAGTTGGAATGGCCACATATCGATATTTAAAATCGGCCGGGGGAGCAATGCCGCAGATAAAAAGAAATTCAAACTCATCCTCCGGAATTCTTTTGATGATCTGGAAAATGGTGCGTGAAGCACCATCAAAATCTTCTTTGAGGATATCTGCAAAAAAAACAATTTTTATTTTGCTATTCATTATTTTTAATATTTCAGATTGGTATTCAAATGGTCCTGCATATATGTGACAGGATATGTTACCCTAGTTTTTCTAAATTAATTTTACTGATCTCAATGTATATCAGTCCATCTATGGCATCATTAAACGCTGTATCTACATTGAATGCCAGAAGTTTTGCATTCTGAAGAAGATACTTTTTGATCAGCACAGGTATTTTGAGACCCTGAGGTTCTAATTCTTCAATTAGTCTATCTACGGACCTGATACTTTCAAATTGGGATGATCCGATCAAATCAGCATCTTTTTTTGTTAGCATACTTCTAAATGGTTTTTTGGCTGCCACATACAATGCGAGATCACTGTCAAAATGATGTTTTGAAAAATATTCGACCATCATTGATCTGCTGTAATAAGAATAACTGTTGCTGATACTGGCGGCCCCTATCAGATACTTATATTCAGGAAAGGATGTAGCAATCTTTTCTATCCCCTTCCAAAGCAGGAATAATGGCATAGGTCTTTGCTGATATGGTTTTGCTACAAATGCACGCCCCATTTCTATTGATTCGTTCATTACATCATGCATCGGGCCGTAGAGATAAAATAATTCACTCATATAAAAGCCGCTCATGCCATACATTTTTTTTATTTCTTTCCCAAGTCCCAATCTATAAGCACCCGCCAGCTGACATGCTGATTTGTCCCATAATATCAGGTGATGGTAGTAGGCATCATATTTGTCTACATCGGTTGCCTTACCTGTTCCTTCACCGGCATCCCTGAAAGTGATTTCACGCAATCTCCCCAATTCTGCCAGAATCATCGGATAATCATCCAGTTTGGTAAAATATAAGGCATAATGACCACTTTCGAACAGTATTTTTTGATCCTGTCTGAGCAATGAAAAATCCCGTTCTAAATGTTCTGGTGAAATCCTTGCTAATACCGGTTGGTGACCTTTTTTAAACTTACTGATATCAAGTTCAAAAAATTTACGCTTCCTGAATACATTTCCCAATATATAGGTCTTGTGCCGGATGTGATCAGATAATACATCAATATCCTTCATACTATCCTGTGTGGTGACAGATATAGGGTTCCCTATCCTGACCTTTATAGTTTTATCGTAGCTATTGAGCATTTCTGAGGGTAATTTTGCAGTCCTGAGGTAACCATTGACCCCTGCCATAATATAAAAAAGGTCACTGTTTCTTGCGTTAAAAAACATAGGGATGACCGGAACACCAGCTTTTTTAATCAGCTTAATCATACTCACATCCCACTTTTTGTCATCAATCCTACCACCAATCCCTTTCTGACGCACAGAAACTTCACCGGCCGGAAAAATACCTAAAGGAAAACCTGATTTCAGTTGATCCAGCGCAGTCCTGATTCCACCAAAACTGTGATATAATTCTTTGTTATGTTCAAATGGGTTTACCGGACAAACATATCTGTCCAAAGGTTGAACCAGTTTTAAAAGGTAATTAGCTATGATCTTGCTTTCAGGGTGATGAAGAAGCATTATTTTCAACATGATCAGTCCATCAATGCCACCGAGCGGGTGGTTGGATACTAAAATAAAAGGACCTGATGCCGGTAGTCTTTTAAGGTCATTTTCTGAAATTTCTATTCGAATAGATAATTTGTCCAGGATAGCATCAATAAAAGCCAATCCTTCAAGATGACAATGCTGATCATAGAGTTGATTCAACGCATTGATACCAAGGATGTCCATCATTGTTTTAGTTACAGACGTCCCTAAAACACCATATCTCTGGAGCCGGAGGTTTCGGACTATATCAGTTTCAGTTACTATTGGCATTCGTTGGCAATTATATCATAAAAGTACCATATGATTATTAAGCCAATGAGTTGTTAAAGTTAACAATGGGTTATATTTTCAGAATCAAATTAGCGAGTTAGCAGGTTAGCAAGTTAGCGAGTTAGCAGGTTAGCGAGTTAGTAAGTTAGTAAGTAAGTTAGTAAGTTAGCAGGATAGTATTTTAACATTTTAACAAATAAACAAACACATCAATTGGGTATACTGATTCAGGATATGCTCCAAATGCCGACTATAAAAAAAAAGAGCCGATGTTGCCATCAGCTCTCTTATCTAATAATACAAAACAATTATAAGTGTCCTGAAATAAGCACTTATATTTCTTAATAATCTGTATTTTGAGGATCCCAGTTGGCCCACCCGTCTGTCCAATCTGAAGTGCTGAAAGCTCCAACTGCAGTATTGGCTTCAAATCCTGCAGGAAGTGTCACTCCACCTGTCAATAAGGTGGAACCTGTGATTGGCAGCAAACCAGGTTTTCCGGTAGCTGCATTGTAAGTAGCGTTTAATCCCAACGTAGAGGGGTCAATACCAAATATATTTTTTCTTGATGCTTCTTTTAATTTTACTTCATCACCGGCAACTATACCTTTGGTCATACCGGCCAGAATCAATCCTCTGAAATCTGATTTGTCATTGACAAAATTTGCTTGTGTAGCAGCATCACCAAGTTCGAATCCACCCTTAGGGAAGGCACCGACCACTAATGAGTTGAAGACGGAAAGGGCAGAATTTCTTCTCAATCTGAATCCTGACCTGAATTTAGCATCCGGTGTTCCTTCTGCGATGATGATCGAAATATTGGCAAACTTACAGCTTGTCTGAGGCAAAGCATCTGACCCTGAAGCGTCATTGTCCGATTCAAATCCGTTTGAGTCAGAACAAGTACATTGATCCGCTACTTTGGAGTCTCTGTATGCCAGTCCGTATTGTACATTTCCGGAATAACCCCAGTCTGTATCAAAGTCATCATCCAGGTTTTTATAAGATATCAGATATTTGGCGTTAACATTTCCACCAAACCATTCGATTCCATCATCGCCATTTTGAGTGACCTGTACATACTCAATCGTAGTACCTTTGCCTACCCCACCTAGTGTTAGTCCATTTACTTCTTTATCCGTTTCGAAAGCGATTCCTCCGAATTCTATTCTTACGTATTTGATGATACCGGAGTTGTCATTTTCTTCACTTCCACCAAATGTCGAAATATTTTCTCCTTCGATTGTGGCAGGAGTTTTGTTGACTTTCCCTTTGCCCAACACGATTATACCGCCCCAGTCACCATAATTTCTTGACCCTTTTGCCTGGTTTGAAGTAAATACGATAGGTTTAAGTTTGGTACCTTCAGCTATAATTTTAGCCCCTGGTTTGATGATCAGGGTAGCTTTGGTCGATTTATCACCTTTGATGATTGTACCCGGCTCTATGGTCAAAGTGGCACCTGCTTCTACATACACAAATCCTTCCAGGAGGTACTTGTTTTTAGCTGCCCAGGTCGTGTTGGTGGTGATAGATCCTTTTATGGTCAGGTTTTCACCTGGCACTATTGGATCATCGTCATCATCATCCCGTCCGCAAGATGAAAAAGTAAGACCTGCTGCTACTATCAGAAATGCAAATAATTTTAAACTGAACTTCATGTTGAAAAAATTTTAAATGGTTTATTAATCAATATTTTAAGTTACTTTTTATTACTTACAAATCTGTGGCGGCAACAATTAACCAGGTTAGAATTTATAATTCACCCCCATATAGAAGTTTGACCCTCTTCTGAATTCCTGAAATACGCCGTCAGAATCTGTAATTTTATTATCTCTATTGGTGTCCTGTACCAATTTAAATGGCTGATTGAATATATCCTGTGCTCCTGCTTTGAATTCAAGACGGCCGAATGTTTTGGAAATATTAAAATCCACTACATTTCTGGGCATTTCAAATACGTTGGAACTCAATACATTATCTCCGATCACATATATTCTCTGTCCTACTACATTGTACAGCACATTTGCCTGTAAACCTGCCTCAGGTAAGGTATAAAACAATCCCGCATTGACTAGATAAGGAGATTGTCCCTGAAGAAATCTGCTGTAATCGCTCAGACCACTAACCACCACATTGCTGCTGATCAGAGATGCATTAAACAGGACCATAAAATTTTCCGTAAGATTTTTTCTCACTTCGATTTCTACTCCTGTGGACTGTGCAGACTCAGAATTGGCTACTGTGAAAGCGACAGTACTACCATTGTAGAACACGGCTGCTTCTATAGGATTATGAAACTTTTTGTAAAATGCCCCAATCGTGATCAATTCTCCTTTGGAAGGATAGAAATCATATCTCAGGTCAAAATTGTGTATCGTAGCCACCTTGATATCTCTGTTACCTCTTCGGGACACATCAAAAATAAAGTCATAATATGTAAATGGAGCCAATTCTCTGAATTCCGGTCGGTTGACCGTAGTACCGTATGCCAATCTAACCAAATGTTTTTCATTCAGTTTGTACGTCGCATTAAGAGATGGCATCGGGCTGAATATACCGTTGTTTACATCCACTTTTTGTCCGCCACCTCGTTCCCTGCTCTGAAGCATTTGTTGGTTGTATTCACCTCTCATACCAATAGTGGTATTAAATCTTGAAGTGAATGGAATATAAAAACTTATATAAGCGGCATTTAGCATATTCTGTGCCGTGTATTTATCATCAAAATTTGTACCTTCAGAGTAAAAAACTCTCGATGACCTTAGATTGTCATTGGTGAAAAATTCCTCAGGATTCTGAGAAGTAATGTCAGCAGAAACCCTGTTGGGATTTACGATACCAAACCATCTTGCCTTGAAATATCTGTCCTTGTATTCGGAATACACTCCAAATTTCAGGGTCTTATTTTGCTCGGCATCGCTGTGTATAGTGCCTATGATTTTATCGAAAGTAGCCGTTCCGGTGATCACAAATTCATCCATGTTTGACCAGAATCTGGCAGCCTGCTGGAGGGTTGGTGACTCGAATTGCTGAAGATCTATTCTGTAGGCGTGATCAGAACCCAACTCTCTGGATGAAGTAAATCTTCTGAAATCCGGTTCCGACCTTTTGGTATATCCGAATCCTCCGATCCATTTTAGTCTGGTATGGTCATTCAATTCATGTGTGCCGTTAATCTGACTGGACAGGATGCTTTTCTGTTCATACCTGAAAGACTGATTGGAAATTTCCAGACCGTTTTCAAATAATTGTCCTGTTCTTAATACGGTCTCTTTGGTAGCCAGTTGGTTGAAAATATTTCTGAATTCGATCTTGTTTTTTGGATTAAGTATGAGTGCCCAATTGCTCATAGCTCCAAGTCTTACATTATTGGTATAATTATCATCATTAAATGTGCTTTGTACAGATTCATCATACAGGAATCTGTTTTGCACCATTTGCTGAAAAGAATTTGTATTGGAGTAGTTGACATAAGAGATATTGGTCAATTCCTTATCGCCGATAAAAAATCTTTTAGTGTAATTGATATTGGCTCTGACATCCGGCATGATCGTTTTGCTTTGCACGTCATAGTAAGGATTGAGATTTTTAAAATTTTCAATCATGGCTTCCGTACCTGCATTCACAATTACACTTTTTGTGGATGGAAAACCGGAAGGCAGGTCTCTGAATTTACTTCCAAATCCAAGCGCATCAGACGTACTTCCTTTATAATCAGTTACGACATTGCCTGTAGCATTTCCTCTGTAACCCAGGGTAACTCCAAAAGACAAATGATCACCATCAGGTACTGTTTTGGTATATATTTTGATTGCACCACCCGCTATATCACCCGGTAAATCTGCTGAAGGTGATTTAAAGACCATCATCCTGTCTATAGCAGAACTTGGGATCAGGTCGAAGGAAAATGATTTGACATCCACTTCTGTAGAAGGTGTGATGACATCATTTAACAACACAGTATTATATCTTTCATTTAGCCCTCTTATGACAATAAATCTATCATCAAATATCGATACTCCGGGTACTCTTCTTACCACCTGAGAAGCATCTCTGTCCTGTGTTTTGGTTATTTGTTGTGAAGAAACACCGACGGCAATGTTGGCTAATTGTTTTATTTCGGATACGACAGATACTTCCGTGTCAGTTTTCCTTGCTGCCTTTACTTCTACAGCATCCAGTAGCAAACTGCTTTCATCCAGTCCCGTTTCAATGATGGTTGATTTGCCTGATTCGACACGTACCTTGTCAATTTCAAGATTAGCATATCCAATACTCGAGATAATAATGAGGTACATTCCCGCATTCAGATTTTGAATTTCAAAATTGCCGTCGAAGTCAGTAGTGGTTCCAGTCTCAGTACCTGCTACCAAAATAGTGGCACCAATCATGGGTTCGTTGGATTTGTTGTCTTTTATATGCCCCTTGAGGCTTCCGGTCTGAGCTGACATCATCTGACAGGCCAAGACAAAGATGAAAAGACTACATCTACATTTCAGGTTCATAATCATTTGTTTTTATTTTGTATAAATTAGATGCCACAAAGGTAGAATGTCAATGTTAAGCCAATGTTAAGTCTGAGTTAACTATATAAAAATTTATATTTGTAATGGATTAGAATCAGGATATTATTTGGTGAGAGTCTGGACTTTTTAACCGAAACAAATTATAATTTCAAAATCATGCCATAGATCATTTAAGTTTATGAGTAGTCTCAAATGTGGTGAATTAATGTGATGTTATTGAAAATAGGTTACATTCTTTTAAATAAAGAAATTCCCAAAACAAAAGATAGTCTTAAAAAGGTACACTTCATTGGATGTAATTAAATCTGGTAACATCAGAAGATTTATACATAAAATTATTTGACTATAACTTAACTAAATTACCTTTGTGTTCATTTTATCAATGGCCTCCAAGTTCAACTGGATAGAATATCAGACCTGCATGACCACTATGTAGTAGGCGGGCAGGTTTCGGCTCGTGACCATTCGCTATATAATATACTTGATAAGTTCTTAGGCACGTATCCGTTTTCATCTCAGAATTAATATTTATATTTGCCCTCTATTTAAATCCGGCCTCATAGTTCAACTGGATAGAATATCAGATTTCGGCTCTGAGGGTTGGGGGTTCGAATCCTCCTGAGGTCACATCATGGTGTAGTACAAAACTACACCATTTTTTTTATAAAAAAATTCACTGCCCAGTATGGCAAGTATTAATTTTTAGTCCAATCTGTATCAATCAATATAAGGTGTTAGTCACATCGGCTTATACAAATATTGGATCATTCAAGACTTTTTACTCTACTATACCATGAGATTATAAGTCAATTCCTTTAAAGTTACTGTGATTTTTGACATTAATGATTTTTATCTTATTAAAATTATATTAAGTGATATTTAACTTATTGTTACTTTTTTGATCATCTCCGGTAACCTTCAATTGAATCCATACTTTTGCATTTTATTTAAGATTTGAATATTAAAAATTAAATTCCTGAAGAATGACAATTACTATTTCCACTCTAAGAACCTATTTTAGTAAATTTTATATAGCACTATTGATCACCTCCTTATATGGTGTTTCTTTGAATTCCCAAACCACACTGGAAGCTGGGGATATAGCTATAATTGGCTATCATACCCAAGGATCACCGGACAACTTTGCAATACTCATATTAAAAGATTTGGCAGAGAATACTATCTTTTATATAAATGATAATGAAGTTGCTACTCCAGGAAGTACTTCTTTTACAGATTTAAACGAAAGAGAAGCATCTTTTACAGTAAAGTCCGGTCAGACAGTATTAGCTGGTACTGTAATTGTCTTGCCTTGGGGTGCTGCTGCCGTTTCCACCATGACCTATGACTGGAGCACGACCAGTAGTGCAGGTCTTGGCAATAACAATGAAGAGTTATATGTATATACTGCACCATCTATAACATCCGATACACCCACAGCATTTATTTATTATGCAAAAATAGGAACCAGTCCAAGTGCTATTCCGAATACTTTAACACTTGGTACTACAGCGATTGCACCCGATGGTTCGTCTCTAAGATATTCAACCACAAATGCTACCTATGCCGGATGCAAAAGTGTTTTACTAAGTGCCACCGGAAATACAGCAGCTAATTGGAATAGTACGGGAGCAACCAATATTATTGCCACTGATTGGACCTTTAGTGTGAATCCATCTTGTGCGACCATTTCATGGACCGGAACTTTGGCAGCAATGTCCTCCATATATGGGACATTTTCTAATGAAACTTCATTTTTTGTTTCAGGATCCGGAATGAATGAAGGAATCCTGGTGACGCCACCTACTGATTTTGAAGTCTCTCTGACGTCTGGTGGAGCATTTACTCCTACTGTAACGGTAGGTACAGCGGGTACGATACCATCCACAGAAGTATTTATCAGATTAAAATCTGACGCAACAGTCGCAGATTCCCCTTACAGTGGTAATATAGTTTTATCAAGTTCAGGTGCATCTTCTATAAATATAAATATTCCCGCGAGTAATGTCAGCCAGTTAGGAATAACTTCAACAGGTGCTATGGCATCAGATAAAGAATATGATGGTAATAATATGGCTTCAATAGCCGGCGCTACTCCAGTCGGACTGGTTAATGGAGATGTTATCTCGATCACAGGGGGTGGTACATACGCTTCTTCAAATGTCGGAAATGATATAAATATTACACCTTTACTAGTATTAGTTGGTTCCAATTCCACTAGTTATACATTATCACAACCCAATGGATTGTCTGCTGATATAAACCCAAAAGTGCTGACAATAACAGGATTAACTGCAAACAATAAACTTTATGATGGCACGACGACAGCATTTTTATCAGGCACACCTATGCTGGTAGGTGTCATTTCCGGCGACACACCAAATGTATCAATTTCAGGAAGTTATGTGGCGAATTTTATTGATCCAAACGTAGGTATTGCTATTCCTGTTATTGTTTCCGGTTACACACTCTCAGGATCAGCTTCAGGCAATTATTCTTTAACTCAGCCTTCAGGCTTATCGGCTGATATTACATCTTTACCATCACCAGTGATAACAAGTGTTTTAACAGCGATTGCAACTTACGGAGAAGTTGCTCCAATGTACACAATAACCGCAACAGAGTCTCCGACCAGTTATAATGCTTCAGGGTTACCGGATGGATTAAGTGTAAATACATCTAATGGCGAAATAACCGGTACACCTACCGGCCTTCCAGGAGTATTTAATGTATTGATTTCTGCAACTAATTCAGGTGGAACCGGCAATGCTACCCTGGTGTATACGATAAACCCCAAAACATTGACTGTAAATAATGCCTCAGCCGATAATAAAATATATGACAGAACAAATACAGCCACTATTTCTGGTTCAACACTATCAGGCATAGTAGGAAGTGATCTGGTTACTATAAATAATAGCGCTACCTTTGCTTCTGTCAATATTGGAACATCTATTATGGTTAATTCCACTCAAACATTAAGTGGTATTGATGCTCCAAAATATTCACTGACATTACCTTCCGGGCTGACAGCTGATATTACTCCTAAAATTTTGACGATTCAAGGGGCAGTTGCACAAAACAAAATTTATGATGGAAATACAACTGCAACAATAACCGGAACACTTACCGGTGTAATTTCACCAGATATAGTTACATTAACATTATCAGGAAATTTTGCTACATCTGCGGTTGGAAATGGAATTGTTGTAACATCAACATCTATCATTGAAGGTGTAGATGTTGGAAATTATATGTTAACTCAACCTACGGGTTTGACAGCCAATATTACAGTTGCAATAATTGCAAACTGGACTTATGAACCTTTACAGGGAAATTCTGCTAACCCTACACCAAATGTTGGAACTGGTACGTCCGCATTAGTAGGTGAAATGGTTGGATTTGGTGGAACGGGAACAGGGATGAATACATTAACCGGATGTGGTTCACAAACATCAGGAACAAGCGCCTGGGCCATTTCGAGTGCTAAACCAGGTACTGTAAATGAGTCTAGTGGAGCACAGTTTAACACAAGTACTCTTGGATATGAAAATATAATGGTTTCCTGGGAGCAACGCTGGTCAAATACAGCTACGAATACGGTCAGATTACAATATACGACTGACGGTACTAATTGGATTAATTTCAATATGACTTCCGGTAATACTTCCTTTTGTTTAGGTTCTTTAAACGATGGGCGGTTTGAAACCAATACTTCTGGTGATCAATACCGCAGAACTTCAGTTGATTTGTCTTCTATTTCAAATGTAAATCATAAAGTTAATTTTGGAATCAGGGTTGTGGCGGCACATTACCAGACAACCACTGAATTCAGACAAACTGCAAACCCCAATACTCAGGCAACAGGTGGAACATGGAGATTTGATAATGTAAAGTTTGAAGGCATTCCAACAACACCTCCTCCCTCACCAACAGTAAACCTTTCAGTTAGTACGGGTACTGCTCAGGAATCCGAAAACACTATAATCACAATTACGGCAACAGCAAGTGCACCAGTTTCCGGCAACCAGACAGTGAATGTGGGTATTTCAGGTGCTAATATCACCGGAGACGATTATAACCTTTCAAACAATACGATCACCATTCTCAATGGTCAAACACAAGGATCTGTTACATTAATTATCCTTGATGATGCAGTGCTTGAATCAGATGAGACACTTACTGTCACAATCAGCAATCCAACCTCAGGTTTGACATTGGGATCGATCACATCACAAAACATCATTATCAGAGAAAATAACTGTAGCTTCCTGAGAAAAACCGGGACAGCTACCAGTACAAACGGCGCTGAAATACCAGCCTATGACCCATTGAGTAATCGTATTTTCGTAGTTGCCGGCACTGCGATTGAATATTATTCCTTAAGCAATACCGGTGTTCCTACATTAACAAGTTCAATTATTCCAGGTTTTACTCCACCAATAAATACAGTTGCAATTCCTAATAGTGTTGCTGTGAAAAATGGAATACTGGCAGTAGGTTATGCTATTCAGAATACAACAACATTAGCACAAGAAAACGGAAGGGTTGCTTTTTATAATACTATTACAGGTGCTTTAATACAAATTGTTCAGGTTGGTTATCTTCCGGACATGATTGTCTTTTCTCCCGATGGTACAAAAGTACTGACAGCAGATGAAGGTGAACCAAATAGTTACGGACAGGGAAACTCTTTTGATCCTGAAGGATCAGTAAGTATCATTGACATTTCAAATGGACCGGAAAACGCCACTGTCCAGATTGCAGGCTTCACTTCATTCAATGGTCAGATAACAACATTAAGAGATGCCGGTGTGAGAATTTTCGGTCCCGGGGCCACAGTAGCTCAGGATGTAGAACCGGAGTATATAGCATTTTCCAGTGATGGATCCACAGCATTTGTAACTTTACAGGAAAATAATGCTTTTGCAGAGCTGGATATACCGACAGCAACAATCACACAGATTTTACCTTTGGGCATGAAAAACTTTAACCTTACTGGCAATGGATTTGATGCAAGTGATCGGGATTTGACCAGTTCATCTGGACTTATCAATATTCAAAGCTGGCCGGTGTTCGGACTATATCAACCAGATGCAATTGCAAGCTATACCATAAACAATCAGACATATTATATAACTGCCAACGAAGGTGATTCAAGAAATTATACCGGATTCAGTGAAGAGATCAGAGTTGGTGCAGGTGGATATGTGCTTGACCCCACCGTTTTCCCTAATGCGGGAGATTTAAAACTAAATAACAATCTGGGAAGGCTTCAGGTTACCAATGCTACCGGAGACACAAATATGGATGGGGATTTTGATCGCATTGAAGTATATGGAGCGAGATCATTTTCTATTTGGAACGAAACAGGTACCTTAATTTATGATAGTGGCGATCAGTTTGAGCAAATCACCGCAACAAAATCACCTGCTACATTCAACTCAGAAGGATCCTCTGCCACATTTGATACGAGAAGCGATAATAAAGGTCCCGAACCAGAAGGTGTGACCATAGGTTATATCAATAATGTTCCTTATGCATTTATAGGAATGGAAAGGTCCGGTGATCTTATGGTCTACAACGTTTCTACTCCTGCCACACCTGTTTTTATTCAGTATATCAATACACCGGAAGATCTTGCAGTAGAAGGATTAACATTTGTATCTGGTGAAAATAGTTTTACTAAAAAACCACTTTTAATTACCACCGCAGAGGTAAGCAAAACTGTAACTGTTTATGAGATTGGCACTGCTATTGTGACAAACAGCGCAAATGATGGAAGTGGTACATTAAGGGCTGTCATTGGTTGTGTTATTGAAGGTGGAACAGTGACTTACGATCAGCCTACGACTACCACAACTATCCTGACAGACATCCTCAATATTAACAAGAGTATCAGTATTCTTGGTCTAAACAATATGGCAAAACCAGAGATTACTGTAGATTTTAGCGCATTGGGACTAAATTCAGGGATTTTAATCGGGAATGGAAAAACAATTAATATCAAGAATGTAGATTTTAAGGATATTAATAATACGAATTTACCAAATAATTCGGTGATTGAAGTAATGCCGGCAGCTACTTTAAGAATCACAGAATCTACCGTAATAAATAAGCAGTAAAATTTTTTATAAAGATCTCGTATTAAATGGACTTAATAAAAATGGTTCCGCTTAGTGATATAGTTGTCTTGCGGTTGGAAATTGCAAGGTTGAGTGAGTTAGCTACGGAACTTGCTCAGAAACTTAACATGGCTTCATTGAAACAAACGAGTCAAAATGTTTTTGATAAGGGAATACTGGTATACGGGAATAAAATTAAGAAGTATATAAAGTATGATGAGTTGATTATGATCAAAGCAGAAAGTAATTACTCGATCATTTTTTATAAAAATGGTCATTCCGCACTAACATCCAAAACATTAAAATATTGGGAAGAAAGATGTGAAGTCGATTTTCTTAGGCGAACACACAAATCATATATTATTAATTTAAAAATGATCAAATCATATGAAATTCTAACTAAAAATATTTTACTTGAGGATGGACATATAGCCCTTTATTCAAGATCTAATAAAAAAATAATATCTGAGCTATGCCAACCTCAATAAACTAAATTTTTAGCTTTTATTTTGACTTTATAAATTGGATGAATTATAGGAAGTTAAGAAATTCTCAATAATATATAAGACAGTATTTCTAAAAATATTTTATTATTGTTAGCCAAAATGTCCGCCAACATAACGCTGGGTCAATTCATTTTTGGGGTGAATAAAAATATTGTTACATTTATCAAATTCTATCATTTCTCCCGGTACATAAAAGCAACTTTTTCAAAGATGTTTTGTGCTTGATGATGTGGTTCCCTGTTATTATTGTAAAATTAAAGTGTTATCTATAAATTTGATTTATACTTTGATGATTCTGCAGGTGTAAACTATTTTATTTTCCTCATTGAAAATATACACAAAGTATATTCCATTTATTAAATGTTTCAAACTTATCATTTCATGATTCAATACTGGCCCTGAAATTAATGTTTTACCTGATACATCACAAATATTAAACTTATGTAAATAACCATTACAAGATATAAAATTTAAATCACTTGAAATCACATTTTCTTTTACATATATGCATGTACTTGTATCTTCTGTATTGCTTAGTTTATCAATAGTATAAAATTCCGTTCCGGAGCAATTATTGTTGTCTGTAACTG
>JACMLK010000077.1 GCA_014379665.1 Saprospiraceae bacterium
CCAGGGATTTTATAAAAAAGGTGATGGAAAAGATGCAAAAGGGAAAACAGAATTTCTATCGCTGAACCTGAAAACACTTGAATATGGCACAGATCCAAAAATGGATTTGCCTTCAATAGGTTTGTTGAAGCAAATAGAAGACCCACTAAAAAGAATTAAAGCAGTTTATAATTCAAAAGATAATGGAGGGCTGTTGGTAAAAAAACATCTCCTGGGTCTGTTCTCATATGCAAGTCATCGCGTTCCGGAAATTGCAGACCATATCAACAGCATTGATGATGCTTTAAAAGCTGGTTTTGCCTGGTCGTATGGACCATTTGAGTACTGGGATATCATCGGAGTGAACCTGGGCGTGACTGATGCAAAAGAGGAAGGACTTCCAATTCCATCATGGGTTGAAACTATGGTGAATAAAGGATTTACTTCTTTCTATCAATTTCAAAATGGTAAAACTCTTGTATACGATCCTGCAACACAAAATTATATACCCGTTGCAGGAGCAGAAAGCAAGATCAATCTGACTGCACTCAAAGACAAAGCACCTGTTTACAAAAATGATGAAATGGTATTGCATGACATTGGTGATGGCGTGTTATGTCTTGAATTTAAAAGCAAAGCCAACGCACTGGGTGAAGGCATCCTTCGCGGCTTAAATGAATCCATCCGTATCGCAGAAGATGATGGATGGAAAGGATTAGTGATCGGTAATCAGGCCACCAATTTTACAGTGGGTGCCAACCTGATGCTGATCGGAATGATGGCTTTCCAGGAAGAATGGGATGAACTTCAAACAGCTGTTTCCTATTTTCAACAAACGTCCATGCGGTGTCGCTATTCCTCTATCCCGGTGGTCCTCGCCAGCCAGGGATATACATTTGGCGGTGGTTGTGAAATAGCCATGCATTGTGATGCCGTAGCCGCTGCTGCTGAATCATACATTGGTTTAGTGGAAGCAGGTGTTGGTCTTATTCCTGGTGGTGGTGGTACAAAAGAATTTGCAGTGCGCCTTTCAGACTCATTTGATCCTGGAGAAGTGCAGATTCCTGCTTTAATTGATCGGTGCAAAACAATCGGCACAGCTTCTGTAGCAACCTCTGCCTATGAAGCATTTGATCTAGGATACCTGATCAAAGGTCGTGATGAAGTTGTAATGAATCTTACTTCCAATATTGCAGATGCTAAGAAAAAAGTACTGGAGCTGAGTGATCACTATGTCATGCCGATCCTACGGAAAGACATAACTGTTTTAGGACGTGGCGGCCTTGCAGCACTTTATGCTTTTGCCAATGAATTTAAGCACGGCAATTATGGTTCTGAACATGATATTAAAATCGTACACAAACTCGCATGGGTGCTCTGTGGCGGTGACCTGACAGGCTCTCAACTGGTGACAGAACAATATCTTCTCGATCTTGAGCGCGAAGCCTTTCTCTCCCTCTGCGGTGAACCAAAGACACAACAACGTATTCAGTTTATGCTGGAGAATGGAAAGCCATTGAGGAATTAAGGTATTCAGTACTTGTGGTGAGCTTGTCGAATCCATTCAGTATTCGGTAAA
>JACMLK010000078.1 GCA_014379665.1 Saprospiraceae bacterium
ATAATGGTGGAATCACAACCATTTGTACTGCCATTGATGATGGTTTGAGTGCCGGAAGGATTGGTTTCATCATATATCGTACCGTTTACTACTATAAACTCACCTGAGCACAACGATTGGTTTAAATTAGTTATTATTGGCTGGTCAAAAATAAGATTCACAAGTATGATAGAATCGCAGCCAAAATAGCTTCCGTTTTTTATAACTTCAGTACCTGTTAGATTTGTTTCATTATAAATTTTCCCGTTAATGACCATACTCTGACCGGCACAAAGATGATTATTCAACATTAAAGTTGCCACAGCATGGAATTGGATTTCTACCTGTATGGTTGAATCACAAATCGATGGGTCACCGGACTTGATAGTCTCAAATCCTGAAGTATTGGATTCATCATAAATTGTTCCGTTTACCAGAAGCATTTCTCCGGGGCATAAATTGTTGTTTATTATTGTATTTCTGACAGGATTTATGGTAAATGACGCAGGCATCTGCTGGATGTACCCTGTACAGTTATAATCCTGAAATTGATTAATAAAAAACCTTACCTGACCTTTTTTTATTCCAAATAAAGAAGGACAAAAAGTATATGTTGCTTGTGTTGATATCGACACCAAACTATCTGACGCCATGACATTACCATCCACTTCAATATCAAAAGTAGTTTTGAAAGGACCAATACCATTCATTGCAAATATTATTTCTGTACAATCATATTCACAGATATTTTGAGGCATACCAATCCTGATTTCAGGTTCGTAAAATATGATAGGCACACCCTGTGCAATTGAAAAACACTGATCAGTGAAATCAATTTGTGTATTGATGGCATTGCCTGAAACAGCGGAGATATAATACGTGACACCAAGCACTCCTGTGGGTGGAAATGAAAAAGTGGGTGTAGTAGAAGTGGCAAGAATATTTCCCGACACCAATCCCGGACTATCATGAAGAATGAATAAAAAATTATCATCACCTTCAATAAATTCATCCTGATTATGTGTAGCCGTAAAGGAATCATCTATACAAACCATGAACGGTGAACCGTTAAGATTCATAGTTCCGGCGTTAGTCTGGCAGGCGCAATTTTTTTGACCTGTAATAACAAATACATCACACTGATTGATATCTTCAATTTGAAAACTGTAAGGTGAACCTGAAGTAATAGGTAAAGAAAGATATGTTGAATTGGTAGGTTGTCCATTTACAGAATAGGTCATGGTATCTCCGCCAGATAAGGTAAAACTTACTGTATAAGTTTCTTTATTGACATCACAAGTGACAGTGGTATTCTGAACGGAAGGAGTGCCGTGGATAAAAATGTTAGTATTAGCTTCATTGGTACATGTGGCTGCAGGTACAAAATTTAAAATAACAGCACCATTCAACCCTGTCGGGTCTAAAAAGTTATTGCTAACACCGGGACCACTCCATGAACCGATCATAAAATCGGGGTCAGCAATAGACTTAAGATCAACAGGATTAGCAGTGTTGCAAAGTGAAATCTGTGATAATACAGGAGTTTGAATGGCTTGTA
Organism: Saprospiraceae bacterium; assembly: GCA_014379665.1. GTDB lineage: Bacteria > Bacteroidota > Bacteroidia > Chitinophagales > Saprospiraceae > OLB9. Next base: position 1,538 of record JACMLK010000078.1, read on the forward strand.
CAAAAATATTTGTCGTGGCAGTTTCCAGACAGTTTCCCTGTGGGTCAAAAATCAATGTGTAATTTCCAGCAAGATTTGATGGGTCAAATATATCACTTGCAACTCCGGATCCAAACCAGATACCATCAATATACAAAGGGTCTTCCAAAGTATTCAGATTAAGTGGGTTATCAGATTGACACAGTGATGCAGTCTGAAGTACAGGGGTCTGACTTACCGTTACATTAACAAAAGTGTTGGCGGTATTAACACAAAAATCAAAAGATGTAAAAGTTAAATTGACCATTCCCATTTGCAAAGATGGATCCAGTAAACTTCCGGTTACTCCGGTACCGGACCAAAATCCATTGTTACTACTCTGATCTTCAAGCGTTGTGAGGTCAAATAATCCTCCACCTGAACAAAGATTTGCTGTTGTCAGATTGAGGTCTGTCGGTACTATCACGTCAACAGTGGAATTGATAGCTTCAAAACAAAGATTTAAAGGTGTAAATGTAAGATTTACAGTCCCTTGCATTCCGGCTGGGTTCAATATATTATTGGTTACATTCGGCCCGTTCCAAGTCCCTCCACCAGCCAATGGATCATTGAGAACATTTAAATCAAATGATAATTCATTTTGACAAATATTTGCTGTACCCGGATTGGGTGTTCCTCCCGGGGTGGTATTGATCAATATTTCAGCTATCGCAAAACATCCGTTTGGATCGGTTGACTTCACATAAAAACTGGTCGGTGCGTTTACAATAACTTGAGCATTTGGTAACAGATTGGCACTATTGGCAGGGAGTGCAGTATAGTATAATAAAGTGTTTGTTGGCCCGGTATTGACATAGGTAGACAAATCAACAGTTGCACCCGTACAAACAATAATATTATTTTGGATGACTGTAGTTGGAGAAGGTAATATAATTACCTGTGTCATACCTGACAAAATACATTCATCTACAGGATCAAACTGTAAAGTAATGGTTCCCGACATGCCTTCAGGGTCAAAGAAGTCTCCGGTAACACCGGGACCCGACCAGGTACCGTTAGTAAAAGCAATATCCTCAAGCGTATTCAGGTTAAATGGGTCATCAGAAGCACAGATATTTGCCTGGCCTAAGACAGGAACATCCGTTACCAGAATATTGAACATAATGATACCATCAGTATAACAAGGGGTTGTCGGCGTATATGTGACGGTTATTGTTCCTGATTGTCCCGAAGGATCAAATGTATTTCCGGTTACTCCCGATCCTGACCATGTTCCTGAAATACCGGAAGCAGTGATGTATTGGTTGAGATCAAAACTTCCGGTGTCATCGCAGATATTAACGGTTGAATTCTGAAATGGCTCACCACCCGGTATGACATTAATCGTAAAAGGGGTAATCACTTCACAACCGTTTAATTGGGCAAATGCATAATAAGTTTGAGTAGATAGCGGTGAAACTATATCATCCGGTAACTGATTTGAGGCATTTGGTGGGGTTGAAAAATGGTAAGTAACCACTAAACCCGGTTGAGAAACAATATCTACACAATCGAATACGGACACAAAGTCACCGGAACATATTTCTGTAAAAACAGGGGTCAGCACAGGTGGCTGTGTGACAGTGACATTATCTGTTAAAGGAGGATCAAAATTGATGGTACACAAAGTAGATACCTGGGTAATTTTTGTGATCAAAATAGCACAGTCCTCCCACATTTGCAGAAAAAGCGGATTACTTGATGTTGTTATCGTATAAGTTTGAGAAGTTGATGTGCAAAGAAGCTGATATTCAATGGTATATGTTCCGCTAAATGGCAAAGTTAATAAAACTGTTGCGCTGGCTGATTCACAAATTGCATCTTCAATAATATCGACATCGAAATCCGCTTCATCAAATGAAGAAACAAGAAGGGTAATAGATACGGGTTCCGATTCGCAACTTCCGTTTGAAATCACAGCATATACGGTGGATGATCCGCTTATAAATGAACCTGGATTTACTATTTGATTGCTCAGTCCTATATCTGAGTACCAGTTGACAGTAAAACCCCCACCGGTAACTGCATTATCATAAGAGGATAAATTAAAGATAGCCTGGGCTATGGGAATAGTTTCACATTGCTCGATTACAAGGCTATTTCCGTCCGGCAGATTTTCAACATTAACTATCACAGCATCTGTAGCGGAACAACCACTCTGGTCAGTTACGGTGACAATGTAAGTGGAAGTTGTGGTAGCAGGAAACATGGTGGTTTGAGTTGGGCTGCCGTTACTCCAGTTATAACTGATAGGATTAGGTGCTGTATTGGAGGCAGTCAATGTAACAATCTCACCCTCACAAAATGTAAGATCCGGACCTGCATCGACTGTAAAATTTGTTCCATTGGCAGTAAATGTAACGGACCATGAATGCAAAAAACCTACATCACCTCCTACGTAGTCATTCAAATACAAAGTCCATATTCCATCTGCATTTATCCCTGTAAAAGTATTGGAAAGGGTAAAGGTTCCGGGAGGATTGCCATTTGGAAACGGGGGAGCTAAATTGGTGTTTTGTCTGCCTTCCGGTTTAAATTCTCCGGTATATGGAGGTGCACCAGCAATAATATTAAGAATAGCATCATCTCTAAAAACAGTATTGTTGAAATTATTATTTGCGCCACCATTACCGCTCGATAATTCAATAAAAACTCCGTTTGGAGCTATTAAAAATATAGCAATATCTCCGTCCCAGGTATGATCTAAATCTATAGTCACATTATCAATATTAACACATCCACCCAGCACTCCGATTCCGGTTACTGTGGCATCAGATTCCGTAATGCCTGTGGTACCAGATGGAGGAAAAGGTATTCCGCCCTGACCGTTAAAAGTCTGTGCGCTCAATGTACAGCATCCTGTAAAAATTGATATGATACCTATAAGACTTGTTTTAAGTTTTAACATGTTGCAGAAAATGTGATAATATCGCATTGAGCGATAATGTAATATATGGTCAGAAATTATTCGTCCGGGAGACATGTTTACTCACATTAATGCACTAGAAAAGCTGTTTCGGGCTGAGTTTAAAACGCTATTAACAAAATGGGTTTAATGATATGCTGCTCTTTTGCAGATTAAACCAGGGTAACAAAGTTCAAACTCAGGACGCGTTTAAGAATCTAAAATGCTTCAATATGAGGTAAATGTAGTGTTTTACTCATTATACTATGCATAAAATCAGATAAAATAGACGAATTTGATGTAAAATGTTCTCTTTACATTTTGTTTACATTCAGTCATAAATGTAAAGTAAATAGTATCTCTAAGGAATCTATGCAGACTAAATCACTATTAATGTCTAAATTTATGATATTATATATGGTCTGATAATCAGGATATCTGTGATCAATCTGATGATCCAATCAGAATTCAAAACAAACAATATCGGGGACGGACTTTCTTATTTTACCTAGAATATCAGTTGGTATCATAAGCATTGAGGATGAAAGAAACTGATAACCCGAGCGTTTAGTTTGATCCCTCCAGGATCATATAGGTGGGGGGATGAAATATTTCAAACATAGTGCGATCCCTCTGGGATCATCATCCAGAGTACCTCACCTAGCCACCTTGATTAAATGTTGAATAGTTCAATAATCCTTCCGGGATCAATGTCCTAACTACTTCAGAGAAATTACATTATAATTGAAATGTATTGAAAATATTTTGGTGATTTTAAGAAGTGATAGTCCATGAGTTTGCTTGGTCATCTTATTTTTACCTGATAATGGTCAGAATTATCAGGTCAGGATGGGCCAGATACTTCCACAATCCGAAGCTACGACTTCAGAGAAGTCAGTCTGATACTGGCCTGATAAATCGCACATTCGGGTACAGCTTTGAATTGATAGAAAATGGGTTAGTGCCTTGGCATCGAAG
>JACMLK010000079.1 GCA_014379665.1 Saprospiraceae bacterium
AATCATCAGACAAATATTGGGTATCCTTTTGCCAAAGCAAAATTGGATTCCGTTTTTTTTGATGATAATAAGCTGTATGCTTCACTCTACATCGAGAACGGAAGGTATTTCACTTTCGATAGCATTTCAATGGAGGGTAAGTTAAATATCAGCAGAAATTTTTTATATAAATTTCTTGACATTAAACCCAATGAAAACTATGCCCATGATAAAGTAATTAAAGCCTCATCACGTCTGAACGATCTGCAATATGCAAGACAGATAAAGGAACCTTTTGTGAGATTTATTAATGATAAAGCGACTTTGGTTCTTAATCTGGACCCAAAACCGGCGAGCAGATTTGATTTTCTTATAGGTGTGTTACCCGTTCGGAATGTTGATGGAAGCAGAAAATGGAATATTACAGGAGATTTTACAGCAGAATTAAATAACAGTTTTGAACAGGGAGAATATATTTTTTTACAGTTTAAAAGATTGAAGGCGGAGAATCTGGAGTTACAGGTCAAATCTACGTTACCATACATCGTTGGATTGCCGGTGGGAAGCCACCTGGATTTCAGAATTTTTAAAAATGCTTCACAGAATATTGACTTATACTTTGATGGTGGGTTGCAATATCTTTTTGGTGGTTTCAATAATCTGAAGCTGTATGGAAGTTACAGATCGTCAAGGTTATTGGAAATAAATACTATTCAGATATCATCTTCCGGAAAATTACCAGCCAAACTTGACGTATCTTACTCAGGTGCCGGACTAGGAGTGTCTTTAAGAAAACTTGATTACCGGTTTAATCCTTCAAAAGGATATTCTTTAGATATAAACACCATAATTGGTAGTAAAAAAATTCTTCAAAATATCACTATTACTCAGTTAGAGGGATTTGAAAACAGTTATGACACACTTAAATTAAAAACTTTGCAAGCAGACATTGATGCTACTTTGGCCTATTTCAGACCACTCGGGAATTGGGCCACCATTAAAGTAGGTGGCAGTATGGGTTTAAGATATAATCAGCAACAAATCCGTGAAAATGAATTGATGAGAATTGGAGGCAGTAAATTACTTCGCGGTTTCGATGAGGAAAGCATTTTGACTGATCTTTATATGTTTGGTACTCTGGAATTCAGATTTTTATTTGACCGGAATTCCTATTTAAGCATACCATTTATAGATTACGGTGCCACAAGAGTAGTAATAGATGGAAATATGGTCATGGATAAGGTCATAGGAGTAGGTATGGGTCTCAATTTTGGAACTTCAGCAGGGATTTTTAATCTATCATTTGCAGCCGGAAAGAATCTGAATAATCCCTGGGATTTCGGCAAGATGAAGATACATTTTGGATATGTGAATTTGTTTTAAGATGAATTTTATAATAATAGTGCCTGTCAAATTAACTCGTTATTAAAAAGCCACACCTTACCCTATTTGTTTAATTTTTGGCTCTACTTTTTAATGGATTGAACCTGTTCTTTTGTTACCATCTTTCCATAATTATTGCCCCAGGAATGGTTAATGTAATTTATTACATCGGCAATTTCATCATCTTCAAGACCGGCTGATGGCATCGTACCATTATACGCAATGCCATTTACAATAATTTTGCCTTTCTGACCGTATTTTACAGACTTTATACTTTCGGTTTGTTGATTTTTGAGATAATCAGATTTGGCTAAAGGTGGAAATATTTTTTCAGTACCTTTACCATTCGCCAAATGACACGTAACACAAAAATCTGTGTAAATTACCTTTCCACGCAATGCACTTTTATCAAGATCACTAAATTGTTCAAATGAAAATCCAATGAGCATAACCGGTATTGCTAAAAAGATACATAGTTGCTTCATTTTATTGGTACAATTTTATAAATACCTTCACCTTCGACAGCCACATAAATAAACCCATCCGGACCCATGATAACATTACGCACCCTACCGATACCAGCCAAAAGTTTTTCTCTATAGGTGACTTTGTTGTTTTTTATTTCCAACCTTTCAAGGTATTGAAATTTGAGTGAACCGATCAGTAGGTTACCTTTCCATCCCGCATATACTTCCGAATGAATAAATGCCATACCACTTGGAGCTATGGATGGAACGTAGTAGTATAAAGGTTGTTCCATTCCTTCCATGGCTGTTTTATCTGTCAGTTTAGAACCGTCATAATTAATTCCATAGCAGATGACAGGCCAGCCGTAATTAGCCCCTTTTCTAATGACATTGATTTCGTCACCTCCCTGTGGACCGTGTTCATTAGTCCATATTTCGCCGGTCTCAGGATGTTTGGTCATACCCTGAGGATTGCGATGACCATAACTGTAGACTGCTTGTTTTGCTCCTTTTTTATGATAAAAAGGATTGTCGCCCGGTATAGAACCATCATCTTTCAGTCGATACACTTTCCCACCATCTTTGGTTATGTCCTGTGGATTTACAAAATGTTCACCTCTGTCTCCAATGGTAAAATAGAGAAATCCATTATTGTCAAAAACAATCCTTGAACCAAAATGATGGGCAGCATTCGTATTAGGACTTCCTTTGTACAATACCTGCTTATCAGACAGACTTCCCTCTTTTATTTTTGCCCTCATTAACGCAGTATTTCCTCCCTTTTTTTCTCCTTCCGGGGAAGAATAAGTGAGATATACCCACCCATTGTTTTTATAATCAGGATGCAATGCCACGTCAAGTAAACCACCCTGGCCTCGGGCATAGACTTCAGGAACATTCAGAATTTCAGTTTTAATTCCGTTTTTAAAATGGATCAGTTTGCCCTTTATTTCAGTAATTAACATACTCCCATCGGTTAAAAAAGCCATGCCCCAGGGAATATCCAGTTCGGGTACCACCAATACAGGTTGATATTTAATTTTTTCAGGAGTATGAATGGTTGTATCATTCTTTTGAGTGAAACAAGCACTATTCCACATTAAAACAAATATAAAAAAAAGGTATTTGATCACAAGTCTGAATTTATACAATGTTACATTAAACAATATTTTTGGCAATTAGATTTTCCTGATCAGATTTATACCGTCTCTAATGGGTAATATGATATTTTCCACTCTTGCATCTGCATGTATTTTTTTATTAAAATCATCAAGAAGTTTTGTCTTTTTATCTTTATTCTCATCAATAATCTTACCACTCCAGAGTACATTATCTGCCAGAATAAGCGCTCCATTATTGCATTTATCAATCACAAGGTCAAAATAATCCATATAGGATTCTTTATCAGCGTCTATAAAAACAAGGTCAAAAACATAATTCAAAGTTGGTATAATCTTTTTTGCATCACCTTCCATTAATTCAATTTTGCCATTTTGATGATGTTTTTTAAAGAATGCATCAGCAATATAATTCGTTTCCGGGTTATTATCTATCGTAACCAATTTACCACTACTTTTTAACCCCTGCACAAGGCAAATAGCAGAATACCCTGTAAATGTCCCTATTTCAAGTATATATTCAGGTGATTTCATTTTGCTGATCATACTGAGTAAACTACCCTGAAGTTGCCCCGACAGCATATGGGGGGATGTTGTCTTTTGATAAGTAGTTTTTTCTATTTCACTTAATATCTTATCAAATGAAGAAGAGTGATTTACACAATATTCATTTATGGCTGGAAGGATGTCAAGCATGTTCTATCTTTTGGTGATTGTATTTTCTATTGAGAAAAGGATATGATAATACGACGACTATAATGATCAGGCAACCAACATAAAACATAAGATTAAGTTCTTTATGTTCATTAAGCAAAAATATTGCAAGCAAAATACCGTATACGGGTTCAAGGTTAATGACCAGGTTTGAAGCAAAAGCTGAAAGATGTTTTAATGCTTTCAACGACAACACATGTGCCAATGTTGTACATAATAAAGAAAGTAAAAGGAGATAATACCACCCGGTTATATCTTCAGGAATCATGGAGGAAGGTGCATTGCCGGAAATAAAAAGAAATAATACCAGTATACTGATCATCCCCCAGGCGCTTGATAACTCAATAAAAGATATTGTATATGGATCAGCTTCCTTTATATTTGCTTTATTAAGTGTTGAGAAAATGGCTGCGAGAAAAGCCGAAGCGAGTCCTACCCACACACCGGGTATATAGGTCAGGTCAATGCTATTGACAATCAGCACCATACCGGGAATGATCATAGCTCCCAGTATCAGCTCCAGTTTATTGAATTTTGTCCTAATGAGCAGTGGTTCAATTAATGAAGTAAAGATTGAGGTGGTACTCATACAAATCAGTGCAACGGACGCATTAGCGAGCTTTACAGAACCGTAAAAACAAATCCAATGAAATCCGATGATTACCCCAATAAAAGCATAAGTTCTGATCTGATGTCCGGGTAGATCCCTTATTTTTTTCCCGAATTGTATAAAAAACAACAGGCTGACAGAGGTAATCAATACCCTCCACCAGACAATCATCACAGCCGGTAGTTGTATCAAATCTCCCAGTATAGCAGTAAATCCAAAAAGTACTACGGCAGCGTGTATTTGGAAGTAGGCATACTGATGATTTGTCGGCTTCATCGGAAATCATTAAAATCAATAACATCTCAAAGATATAACTTATACTTTGTCCATTCACATCAGTCAAGGTATTAATCATAAGGATTAATTTAAACCAAATTATATTAACCTCATCGGGAGGTTGATGTGAGAAAACAGGTAATCATTGTAAGAAAACACGTCGTTTACACTTTGCAACATGCAGATGTTACAAAGAAAGCACCGGATGTTACAAAGAAAGCACCGGATGCTACAAAGAAAGCACCGGATGTTACAAAGAAAGCACCGGATGCTACAAAGAAAGCACCGGAGGTTGCAAAGAAAGCACCGGAGGTTGCAAAGAAAGCACCGGAGGTTGCAAAGAAAGCACCGGATGTTACAAAGAAAGCACCGGATGCTACAAAGAAAGCACAGGATGTTGCAAAGAAAGCACCGGATGTTGCAAAGAAAGCACCGGATGTTACAAAGAAAACATAGGATGTTACAAAGAAAGCATCGGATGTTACAAAGAAAGCACCGGATGCTACAAAGAAAGCACCGGATGCTACAAAGAAAGCACATGAGAAAACCTTTTACCCGACGTGAGCAGCGTAATTACTCACGTGGACGGACCAATAATTGATGTGATGAGGATACCTTTTTCATGTGGTCCGACTTATTTTCCATGTGAGTGGAGTGAATTTTCATATGGAGCCGGTATATTTTCATGTGGTTTGACAACTTCTTTCACGTGGTCAGAAACTTTCTTCATGTGGTGTGAGTAAAAGTTCAGGTGGACAGAGCATTGCACCATGTAGTCCAATCTAAAAATATGAATAAGATGCTGTTTTAATGCCGGACATGACATATCAATATACATTTTTTTATAAATTTTCGTTTTGCTTAAAAAACAAAAAATCCCGATACATGAAACGTATGTCCCCTGTCTTAATCAAAGAATGCGAAACCAAAGTCAAGCTGTTATAGCCAGAAAAATCAGTCACCCTATAGGACCTGATCTGACGGTCACAGACTTTCTGATTCAGGTTGAAATATACAGGACTTTAGTGGATCAATACAACGATTTCCTCATTAAGGCAGAGATCACGCGCTCCAAAATCCGGCTCAACGAAAAAGTAATACGTGATCTGAAAGAGCGTGTCCGTCTCTCCACCATGATTTTTAACGGCAAATCATCCAAAGAGTACAAAGCATTCATCAAGGGACCGAGAGCAAGGAAAAAATTGAATGCATCATAGCGCACTCCGACGCAAGTTTCAAGCTGTTGCAAGCCTGAAAAGTCTGATAAATAGTCCAAAACTGGCCTGACATATTACTAATGTGTTAATTGAATAACATAGGAGATAAATAATAATTTCCCGAGATTTTTAGAAGACAAAAATAGTATACCTCACAATGCCTTAAACGCCATAATTTATTTGCTTTTTTTAATAAATTATATTAATTTTGTATTTTAATAATGTACAAATTCAATATAAATGTTGCTAAAATATCAACTCTATTACTTTATTTTATCTTTATCGATGTTGTTATCCAGTATTAAAATTGAAGCCCAAATTACGTTAAGCTCATTAAATGATTTTGAAGATGGAACAACACAGTTTTGGTCAATGGGTGGAGGTGAACCCCTAGGGGCAGTTACAAATATAGAAGATGGAGGACCGAATGGAAATGGTGATAATTTTTTAAATGTGATATCAACAAATAGTGGACCCGGAGGCAAACTTGTGATAAATAATAGCAGTCCGGATTGGGTTGGTGACTGGACTTCTGCCGGTATAAATTATATCACTTTCCAGGTAAATAATTTAAGTGGTGCAAGTGTTGATCTGAGAATTGCTTTAGACGGATCAGGCGGCAGGATTTGTACTGAAAATGGTATTTCAATTCCTTCAGGTTCAGGTTGGATAGGTGTTTCATTCCCGGTACTTCCAAGTGATTTTGTTACGGTGAGTGGTGGCTTTAGTATAGAGGGTACCTTAGCTGACGTAAACACATTCAGATTTTTGAATAATCCAATTCCGGATTGGCAAGGAGTTAATTCCACAAATACGGTTGGCTTTGATAATATTTCAGCCGATGCAGTTGCGCTACCCGTTAAGTTTGTAGCTTTTGATGGATTCCTTGATGGAAATAAAGTAAAACTTCAATGGGAAACTTCATCAGAAATAAACAATGAAAAATTTGTGATTGAACAAAGTATAAATACAGTGGATTTCAAAACAATGGGTGAAGTAAATGGAAGCGGGAATTCTACCAATTCAAATAAATATTCTTTTGTCATTTCAGATCTCCCTTCCGGAAATAATTATTTTCGTTTAAAACAAATTGATTTTGATGGAAAAAGCCAATTCAGCGATATTATTTACTTTGATGTGGGTACAAGAAGAGAGGCCGGTGAATTTTACCCAAATCCCAGCACCTCAGGAATTGTAAGCATTCATATTTCTGAAGCGAATTTATCTGACTTAACAACTCATGTCTATGATTTAACCGGTAAATTGATACAGACGTTTAGTCCTGAGTTAAACCATGAAGCAGGCAGACTTTATTATGATTTCAGCTTTCTCCGCGGAGGGTTCTATATTGTTAAAATTGGAGAAAATATTCCGGCTATTATTAGAAAATTATATATTCACTATTGAAAATAAGATACCGTAATACTGTCTCAAAAAGATGGCATCCTTTGATATATTTCTTCAATTGTTAACGTATTTTATTTAAATCAATCAATTCGCTCAACTCCGAGAAAGGAATGGTATATTCCAGAGGGCCTAATGCGTATGCCCCGGCTTCATAAGGATTATAATAAAAATATAATCCCTCACTGGTTATGGCAAAATTTTGTGGTAAATAGAAAATACCCTGATCAAAAAAATAACCTGCTTCTTCCAGATCCTGATTATCATTCAATTCCTGATATGCTCTGAAAGCAGCCTCAGCAAGTTGTATAAATTTCTTCTCATCTTTAATAAGATCACTAAACCTTAATGTCTTTCCGGTTGATTTATCGAAATTTAAGAAATGTGTAAAATAGTTAGGATGTGCACCTCCAAGATAGGTTGACTCTGAATAACTCAAGGTGGCCACTTTTTCATTTGTAAAAACGGCATCCATATAAATATCAATGGACCAATTATTTGAAAGTGCATCCGGAAATTCTTTTACCTGTTCTTCATGCGCTGTTGCAATCAATTGGCATAAACTATCTTCAGAAAATAAAACATAATTGTCAAACTGGTCAGGATCCATCGCTGCTATCCCGACCAGTGAACTTTTAAGATATGTCTCTAAGGTATCGTTAATTCCCCTAATCAATACCACAGTACTCCCTGAAGCAATCATTTTATGGATATCAATAGTTAAACAGTTAGAGTTTAATAAATCAGGTCGCTTACAGCCTGTTCCGAATGTAAGAATGATGCTATCTTTTTGAAAATGTAATGATGTATTTTGAGAAATGACTTTCCCGGAAAAGAAGGTACAGCTTATAACACAGCTAAATAGAATTAAACAGAAAAGCAGCCTGTTCATAAATATACAATTTATATAAAATTAAATACCCTTGATAATCATTAAATTACCAAGGGCTATTGCGGACCGGACGGGACTCGAACCCGCGACCTCCGCCGTGACAGGGCGGCATTCTAACCAGCTGAACTACCGATCCAAAGAAAGCTTTTATAAAAAGTGTCGCAAAGATATTGATTGTTTTCATTTCTCAAAAGACTTTGGGAATTAAATATTTATTTTTTATTCAGCATTTTCTATCCTAATTAAGTGCAGTATGGTTAATTTTGTCGGTCAGGTAATTATTATCAAACGCTTAATAAATACGAGTATGGTCTTTCTGGATTTTGAAAAGCCGCTGGAAAATCTATATGAACAGGTTGAAAAATTAAACCAGGTAGGAGAAGAAGGAGTGATAGATGTAACTGAAAGTATCAAAGAACTGGAAAAGAAAATTCAAAATACAAAAAAGGAAATTTATGCCAATCTGACCGGCTGGCAGAGGGTGCAGTTGTCACGTCATCCTGAAAGACCATATACTCTTTTTTATATCGATCAGATGTGTAAAAAGTATACTGAACTTCACGGTGACAGATTTTGTAAAGATGATAAGGCAATAGTCGGAGGATTGGCAAAAATTGATCAACAAAGTGTAGTCATACTGGGTCATCAGAAGGGAATAAATACTAAGATGAGACAATTTCGGAATTTTGGTATGGCAAATCCTGACGGATACAGGAAAGCCCTTAGGTTGATGAAACTGGCAGAAAGATTTAATTTACCCGTAATCTGTCTGATAGATACACCGGGAGCATTTCCGGGTCTGGAAGCTGAGGAAAGGGGTCAGGCAGAAGCCATTGCAAGAAATCTTTTCGAAATGGCACAACTCAGGGTACCTATTCTGTGCTACATTATCGGAGAAGGTGCTTCAGGAGGTGCATTAGGTATAGCGTTGGGAGATAAGGTGTTTATGTTTGAAAATACATGGTACTCTGTCATTTCTCCCGAATCATGTTCTTCTATTTTATGGAGAAGCTGGGATCATAAAGAAGAGGCCGCGGAGGCATTAAAGCTTACTCCTGACCACATGCTTGAGTTTGGGCTGATAGATGATATTGTAAAAGAACCCTTAGGTGGAGCACATACTGATCCTGAAAAAATGGCTAAAGCACTCAAGCAACATATAAAAAATGAACTTAATTCGCTGATGAATATGGATCCTGATGAAAGAGTAACTCAACGGATCGAAAAATACAGCAATATGGGACGTTATGCCATTATCGAAAATATCTGATTCCTGGTAAAATAGAAGATGATTGAATA